>DASWMM010000161.1:0-8032 GCA_036399755.1 Allosphingosinicella sp. | reverse complement strand
CGTCGCCTTCCGATAATCCTGCTTCTTCGCGAGGAAGATGTTGGGCACGAAGGTCTGCGGATTGCGGTCGTAGAGCGGGAACAGGGTTGACTGGACCTGCACCATGATCCGGTGGCCGGGCTGGAAGACGTGGTTCACCGTCGGCAGGCGGAAACGGTAGCGCTGCACCTTGCCGGCCGGAATCGCCGACGGCTTCTCGAAGCTGTCGCGATAGCGGCCGCGGAAGATGTCGAGGCTGATCGGCAGTTGGTAACCGCCCATCTTCGGATCGCCGGCGACCTCGTCCGGATAGACGTCGATCACCTTGACGACGAAGTCGCCGTCCGTTCCGGTGGTGCGGGCGAAGAGATCGGCGATCGGCGCGCCCGACACCCGCACCGGCGCGGTCAGCACTTCGCTCGAGTAGGTCAGCACGTCCGGCCGTCCGTCGGCGTGACGCTGGTCGCTGACCAGCCAGTCGCCCCATCGCCCGTCGTTGAAGTTCACCGGCCGCGGCAAATGCGGAACCGGCTTGCCCGGATCGGACACGTAGCTGTCGCTGCCGCCCCTCGGCTTCGAGAACGCCAGCCCGTCATTGGCCTGGAGGTACAGCGGGGTAAGCGGCGCCGCGCAGCCCTTTTCGCAGGCGAGGGGCCAGGTGGTGAGCCGGTCCCAATGGTCCTCACCGGTATTGTAGACGGTCGCCGCCGGGAGCTCCACCGCCGGGCCACCCTTGAGATGCTGGTTGAAGAAGGGCAGCACCATCTCCTCGCGGAACTGGCGGGCGGTGTCCCCCTCCCACTGAAAGGCGCCGAGCGAGCGGCCCTCGCGATTGACCTGGCTGTGCCGCCACGGGCCCATCACCAGGTGGTTGTTGCCCATCTTGCCCTTGGCCTTCAGCGCTTCCCAGGCGGTGATGGCGCCGTACATGTCCTCCTGGTCCCACAAACCCTGTTCCCACAAAGTCGGCACGTCCGAGGGATTGGCGGCGATCATCTTGTCGAGCGCCTGACCCTGCCAGAAGGAATCGTAAGCAGGATGCGCGACCATCCGCTGCCAGTAAGGCAGCTGGTCGTAGCCGGAGGCCTTGGCCCAGTCGCCCGCCGACCCCACCCGCCGGAAATTGTCGTAATCGTCATAGCCACCGGTCGGAGGCGCCTTGCCTTCGCCCTTGTAGCCGGTCTGCGACCCCAGCCAGGCGATGTTGGCCAGGCGGAAGGCGCCGTAGTGAAACCAGTCGTCGCCCATCCAGCCGTCGATCATCGGGCTTTCCGGCACCGCGACCTTGAGCGCCGGGTGCGGGTTGAGCAGGGCCATGACCACCGTGAAGCCTTCGTACGACGATCCGATCATGCCGACGCGGCCGTTCGATTCGGGCAGGTTCGCCTTGTTCACCAGCCAGTCGATCGTATCGTAGGCGTCGGTGACGTGATCCACCTTCGTGGGGTTGAGCGGACCGATCACCGGCCGGGTGACGACATAATCGCCTTCCGAACCATATTTGCCGCGGACGTCCTGATAGACGCGGATGTAGCCCCCTTTGACGAACATCTCGTCGGCCAGGGGGAGGGTGGAGAGTATTCGCGGGCTGTCCATGCGGTTGGCGCGCGACTTGGCGTTGTACGGCGTCCGGGTCAGCACGATCGGCGCGTCGGTCAGGCCCTTGGGATAGACGATCACCGTGTAGAGCTTGGTGCCGTCGCGCATCGGGATCATCGCTTCGCGCTTCACATAATCCCGCGCCTCCGTCGGCGGCTTGAAGGCGGCGGGAATGTCTCCGCCGGCCGGTGCGGCACCCTGCTGGGCGGCAGCGGCCGAGCCAAGGACGGTGAGAGAGGCGAGGAGGATCAGCTTCAGTTTCATCGTCGGGGCACTCCGGGGCAAGGAGTGCATCTACGACCGCGCGCGCGGCAAGGGCAACGCCTCCGTTGCAGGCGATTGCGCGCCGCACCTTCCATTCGCGCTTGCCCGTTCCGGCTGCCGGGCCTATATGCGGCTCACCTCCTCGACATCGTTAGAAGTTGAGGCTGGCTCCGGGGTCCGGGGCCGGCGGCGGAGGGTTATGGTTTTCGCGCTGCGGCGCGTGGTGAGCACAATATGGCCGATCTGGAAGCACTGCAGAACATGTTCGGACCCGCGGCCGAGGCCGAGGGGCTTGCGCTGGTGCGCGTCAAGATGATCGGCGGCACCTCCGATCCGACGCTTCAGGTGATGGCCGAGGAGCCCAAGACACGGCAGTTGACGCTGGATGGTTGCGCCCGGCTGTCGCGGCGCTTGTCCGAGCTGCTCGACGCGGCCGAGGCGGAAGGGCGCGATCCCATTCCGCACGCTTACCGGCTGGAAGTCAGCTCGCCCGGGATCGACCGGCCGCTGACCCGGCTCAAGGATTATGACGACTGGAAGGGCTTCGAGGCGCGCATCGTGCTCCTCGAAAAGCTCGACGGCCGCAAGGTGTTCAGCGGGCCTTTGCTCGGCGTCGAAGGCGAGACCGTGATGGTCGAGCTTCCCGGGCAGGATGCGGTCGGCCTGCCGTTCGCGTCCATCCAGTCGGCCAAGCTGGTGATGACCGACAAGCTCATCGCCGCCACCGCGCCGCTGCTTGCTGCGGAAGCGGACGCGGCGGACGAGATCGTAACATTCGAAGGCGAACCGGAAGACGGCGCCGAGACCACCAAAACAGAGGAAGACTGACATGGCTACCACTGCAGCATCGGCCGCATCGGGCAATTCCGGCGGCGTCACCGCCAACCGCGCCGAGCTGATCGCCATCGCCGACGCGGTTGCGCGCGAGAAGCTGATCGACAAGGGAATCGTGATCGAAGCGATGGAGGACGCGATCCAGCGCGCCGCCCGCGCCCGCTACGGCGCCGAGAACGACATCCGCGCCAAGCTCGATCCGGTCACCGGCGACCTTCGCTTGTGGCGCGTCGTCGAAGTGGTCGAAGAGGTGGATGACTATTTCAAGCAGGTCAGCCTCAAGGAATCCGAGAAGCTTCAGCCGGGCGCCGTGGTAGGCGACTATATCGTCGATCCGCTGCCCCCGATCGAATTCGGCCGCATCGCCGCCCAGGCCGCCAAGCAGGTCATCTTCCAGAAGGTCCGCGACGCCGAGCGCGAGCGCCAGTTCGAGGAGTTCAAGGACCGCACCGGCGAAGTTATCACCGGCGTCGTCAAGCGCGTCGAGTTCGGCCACGTCGTTGTCGATCTCGGCCGGGCCGAAGGCGTCATCCGCCGCGACCAGCAGATCCCGCGTGAAGTTGTCCGCGTCGGCGACCGCGTCCGTTCGCTGATCGCCTCGGTGCGCCGCGAAAATCGCGGGCCGCAGATTTTCCTCAGCCGCGCGCATCCCGATTTCATGAAGAAGCTGTTCGCGCAGGAAGTGCCCGAAATTTACGACGGCATCATCGAGATCAAGGCCGCCGCCCGCGATCCGGGCAGCCGCGCCAAGATCGGCGTGATCAGCCACGACAGCTCGATCGACCCGGTCGGCGCCTGCGTCGGCATGAAGGGCAGCCGCGTCCAGGCCGTGGTGCAGGAGCTTCAGGGCGAAAAGATCGACATCATCCCCTGGTCGGAGGACCTCGCCACCTTCGTGGTCAACGGCCTGCAGCCGGCGACGGTCAGCCGCGTGGTGATCGACGAGGAAGAAGGCCGCATCGAAGTGGTGGTGCCGGACGACCAGCTTTCGCTGGCCATCGGACGGCGCGGCCAGAACGTCCGCCTCGCCTCGCAGCTCACCGGTTCGGCGATCGACATCATGACCGAGGCCGACGCGTCCGAGAAGCGCCAGAAGGAGTTCGTCGAGCGCTCCTCCATGTTCCAGGAGGAACTCGACGTCGACGAGACGCTTGCCCAGCTGCTGGTCGCCGAAGGGTTCGGCGCGCTTGAGGAAGTGGCCTATGTCGGCATCGACGAGATCGCGTCCATCGAGGGCTTCGACGACGATCTCGCCACCGAGCTCCAGAGCCGCGCCACCGAGGCGCTCGAGCGCCGCGAGGAAGCGTCCCGCGAGGAGCGCCGTGCGCTCGGCGTCGAGGATGCGCTGGCCGAAATGCCCTACTTGAACGAGGCGATGCTGGTGACGCTCGGCAAGGCGGGCATCAAGACGCTGGACGATCTCGCCGACCTCGCCACCGACGAGCTGGTGCAGAAGAAGCGCCCCGAACAGCGCCGCCAGAAGGAAAGCAACCGCAGCGAGGACAAGGGCGGACTTCTCGCGGAATATGGCCTCACCGACGAACAGGGCAACGAAATCATCATGGCCGCCCGCGCCCACTGGTTCGAGGACGAAGACACGGCAGCAGGGGAGGACGCTGTTGCGGAAACCCCCCAATGATCGCCCGGTAAGGCGCAAAAGCCCCTCCCCTTCAGGGGAGGGGTTTGGGGAGGGGCTTGTTGGTCCGCACGGAACCGACGGCGCCTCACCCGACCTTACTTCCCCCTCCCCAACCCCTCCCCGGAAGGGGAGGGGCTTGAGCGAGCCCGAGCGCACCTGCATCCTGACGCGGGAAGCGGGGGCTCGGGACCGGCTGGTCCGCCTTGCGCTGGGGCCGGACGACATCGTGATGCCCGACATCCGCGCCAAGGCTCCCGGACGTGGGGCTTGGATTGCGGTGGACCGGGCGGCGCTTGAGAAAGCGCAGGGCAACGGCAAGCTCAAGGGCGCGCTTGCCCGGGCGTTCAAGCAGCCCGTCTCCGCGCCCGATGATCTGGGCGCGCGAATCGAGACCGCGCTTCGACAGGCTGTGCTCGACCGGCTTGGCCTGGAAGCGCGCGCCGGCACGCTTCTGACCGGTGCCGAGAAGATCGATGTCGCGCTGCGCCGCGGCGAGGCGCATCTGCTGATCCACGCGTCCGATGCCGGCGAGGACGGCAATCGCAAGCTCGACCAGGCCTGGCGGGTGGGCGGCAACGAGGGCCAAGGTCTGGTTTTTCCAGCCGATAGGACCATATTGTCGTTGGCGCTGGGACGCCAGAATGTGGTACATGCCGCGCTGATCGATCGCGCTGCCGCTCAGCGCGTGCGCCATGCGCTTGAGCGGTGGCGCGCTTTTACAGGTGAGACAAACGGGCTTGAGACCGCAATTGCGGACACGCCGCATGCGTCGGCTGATGATGTGAACGAAGGATAATATGAGCGATACGAGTGATAAGCCGAAGCTTGGAGCGCGCGCTCCCCTGGGCCTGAAGCGCACCGTTGAGACCGGCCAGGTGAAGCAGAGCTTCAGCCACGGCCGCTCCAACACGGTGGTGGTCGAGGTCAAGAAGCGCCGCATCCTGGGCCCAGGCGGCGGCGCCCCCGGCCCGGCGCCCGAAGCACCCAAGGCCGAGGAAGCGCCCGCGTCCGCCGTTGCAGCGCCCGTTGCGGCGGCTCCGGCTCCGCAGGCGCCTCGCCCGGCCGCTCCGCCCGCGCGTCCTGCAGCGCCCGCACGGCCGATGGACGCCGCGTCCCGCCGCGAGCTTCAGGACAAGCTGCTCCGCGAAGCGGAGGAAGCACGTCTGTCCTCCCTTGAGGAAGCGCGCCGCCGCGAGGACCGCAAGGCGGTTGCCGCAACCGAGGAAGAGCGCCGCCGCGCCGAAGACAATCGCCGCGCCGAGGAAGAGGCGCGCGTTCAGGCCGAAAAGGATGCCGCCGACGCCGAGCGCCGCGCCGCCGAGGAAGCCGCCGCGCCGCCGCAGCCCGCCGCCACGGCGCCGCCAGTCGCCGGCGCCGCTGCTCCGGCCGCAAGCGAAGAAGAAGAACGCCGCGCTCGTCCCAAGCACGGTATGCCCGTGGTCAAGCGGCCCGAGCCGGCCCGCCCGGTGCGCGGCCGCGACGACCGCCGCCACGCCGGCAAGCTTACCGTCACCCGCGCGCTTTCGGGCGACGAGGATTCGAACCGTGCCCGCTCGCTCGCCGCGCTTCGCCGCGCCCGCGAAAAGGAAAAGCGTTCGCATTCGCAGGCCGGCCCGTCGGCCAAGCAGGTGCGCGACGTGGTGGTGCCCGACACGATCACGGTGGGCGAACTCGCCAACCGCATGGCCGAGCGCGGCGCGGACCTCGTGAAGTCGCTGTTCAAGATGGGCATGGTGGTCACCGTCAACCAGGCGATTGATCAGGACACCGCAGAGTTGCTGGTCGCCGAATTCGGCCACAACATGCAGCGCGTCAGCGAAAGCGATGTCGAGATCGGCATCGGCGGCGACGACGATGCGTCGGAAGCCCGGCTGCCGCGTCCGCCGGTGGTCACCATCATGGGCCACGTCGACCACGGCAAGACGTCGCTGCTCGACGCGATCCGCGGCGCCAACGTCGTCTCGGGCGAGGCCGGCGGCATCACGCAGCATATCGGCGCCTATCAGGTCGCGCTGCCTGACGGCAACAAGATCACCTTCCTCGACACGCCGGGCCACGAAGCGTTCAGCGAAATGCGCGCCCGGGGCGCCAACGTGACGGACATCGTCGTGCTGGTGGTTGCGGCCGACGATGGCCTGAAGCCCCAGACCGTGGAGGCGATCAACCACACCAAGGCGGCCGGCGTGCCGATGATTGTAGCGATCAACAAGATCGACAAGCCCGGCGCCAATCCGCAGAAGATCCGCGAGGAGCTTCTCCAGCATGAAATCGTGGTCGAGGATCTCGGCGGCGATGTGCAGGACGTGCAGGTCTCCGCGCTCAAGAAGACCAACCTCGACGGCCTTCTCGAAGCGCTTTCGCTGCAGGCCGAAATCCTCGAGCTGCGCGCCAATCCTGATCGCGCCGCCGAAGGCGCGGTGGTGGAAGCCAAGCTCGACAAGGGCCGCGGCCCGCTTGCCACCGTTCTGGTGCAGCGGGGCACCTTGCGGGTCGGAGACGTGTTCGTGGTCGGCGCCGTGCCCGGCAAGGTTCGCGCGATGATCGACGATCAGGGCCGCCAGGTGAAGGAAGCCGGGCCGTCGGTTCCGGTGGAAGTGCTCGGCCTGTCCGGCGTCCCCTCGGCCGGCGACGTGCTGACCGTGGTGGAGAACGAGGCGCGCGCCCGCGAGGTCGCCGCTTATCGCCAGGGCCTGCTCGACCTCAAGCGCACCACCTCGGCGCCGGTGAGCCTCGAGAACATGTTCACCTCGCGCGCCAACATGGCCAAGGAATTCCCGCTGGTCATCAAGGCCGACGTGCAGGGTTCCGCCGAAGCGATCGCAAGCGCGGTGAACCGCATCTCGACGGCCGACATCAAGGCACGCATCCTTGCCTCGGGCGTCGGCGCGATCACCGAAAGCGACGTGGTGCTTGCCGCCGCGTCGGGCGCGCCGATCATCGGCTTCAACGTCCGCCCCAACGCCAAGGCGCGCGAAGTGGCGGCCCGCACCAAGGTCGAGTTCCGCTATTACGACGTCATCTACCACCTCACCGATTGGGTGAAGCAGGCGATGGCGGGCGAGCTTGGCCCCGAGATCATCGAAACCGTCGTCGGCCGCGCCCGCGTCCAGGAAGTGTTCCCGGCGGGCAAGAAGGACAAGGCGGCCGGTCTGCTGGTTCTGGAAGGCGTCATCAGGAAGGGGCTTCACGCGCGCCTCACCCGCGAGGACGTCATCGTCTCCAAGACCACGATCTCGTCGCTGCGCCGCTTCAAGGACGACGTCGCCGAAGTGCGCGCCGGCCTGGAATGCGGCGTGCTGCTCGCCGACACGAACGACATCAAGGCGGGCGACCACCTCGAAGTCTTCGAAGTCGAAGAGCGCGCACGGACCTTGTAATCTTATCCCCCTCCTCCGCTCGCCGGGGGAGGGGCTGAAGACGATCTATGGCACGTCAGAACGAGAGCCCTGAAGGACGTTCGGTCCGCCTGCTGCGCGTCGGCGAGCAGGTGCGCCATGCCTTGTCCGACATATTGATGCGCGGGGACGTGCATGACGATGTGCTGGCGAGCCACATGGTGTCCGTGACCGAGGTTCGTATGTCGCCCGACCTCCGGCATGCGACCGTGTTCGTAAAGCCGCTGCTCGGCGCGGACGAGGCCGAGGTGCTGAAGGCGCTTCGGACCAATACGGCCTATCTGCAGCGCTCGGTCGCTGCACGGGTGAACACCAAATCTGC
>DASWMM010000160.1:0-3534 GCA_036399755.1 Allosphingosinicella sp. | reverse complement strand
CTACCCACCCCTGCCCCTCCCTAGAAGGGAGGGGGGAGCGTCGCTTAGCGGGCCTTCTTTGCGTCTGGCCTCAGCGCGGGCACCGCCCTTGCGGCGTCCACTGGATCGATGCCGGGGGGCGGGGCGGCGGAGAGTTGTTCTTCGCCGGCTTTGACGCGGCCGGCGCGGCGGATCGCTTCGCGGACCCGGGGGTAGGTGCCGCAGCGGCAGATGTTGGTGATCGCGGCGTCGATCTCCTGGTCGGTGGGCATGGGGTTGCGGTCGATCAGGGCGGCGGCGGCCATGATCATGCCGGGCTGGCAGAAGCCGCATTGGGGGACCGAATCGGCGACCCAGGCCTGCTGCACGGGGTGGGAGCGGTCTCGGGACAGGGCTTCGATCGTGGTGATGAAGCTGCCTTCAAGGTTGCCGATCGGCACCTGGCAGGAGCGCACCGCCCGGCCGTCGACATGGACGGTGCAGGCGCCGCAATGGCCGGTGCCGCAGCCATATTTGGTGCCGGTGAGGTTGGACGCGTCGCGCAGCGCCCAGAGCAGGGGCGTTTCGGGATCGAGCCGGTATTGGATCGGCTGGCCGTTCACGGTTAAGCGCGTCATGGCAGTGGGTCTTAACGGGAGGAGCGGCGCGATGGAAAGCCAAAGGATCGCAGTTACGCACGAGCGCGGGGTGGCGCATGTCGAGATGGATCGGGCCGAGAAGTTCAACGCCATGGACCATGCCATGTTCGAGGGGCTGGGCGCGACGTTTCGGGCTTTGGGCGCGGACCCGTCGGTGCGGTGCATCCTGCTTTCGGGGCGGGGGAAGCATTTTACCGCGGGACTCGACCTGCAATATGCCGCCAGCCAGTTCCCGCCGGCAAGCGACCCGGGGCGGGCGGCGGAGGCGCGGCTTCGCCATATTCGCTGGCTGCAGGACATGTTCTCGGCGGTGGAGGAGGCGCGGGCGCCCGTGGTCGCGGTTGTGCATGGGGGGTGCATCGGGGCCGGGGTGGATCTGGCCAGCGCGTGCGATCTGCGGGTGGCGTCCGCGGATGCGTTCTTTCAGGTGGCGGAGGTGGATGTGGCGATCACCGCCGATCTCGGGACGCTGCAGCGGCTGACGCATTTGATCCCGGAGGGGGTGGTGCGTGAACTGGCTTTTACCGGGCGGCGGATGGGCGCGGAGGAAGCGGCGCGGCTGAGCCTGGTCAACCGGGTGGAGGCGGATCGCGAGGCGGCGATCGCGGCCGGGCTGGCGCTTGCGCAGGCGATTGCTGCCAAGTCGCCGCTTGCGGTTGCGGGGGCGAAGATGAGCCTTAACTACAGCCGCGGACGGACGGTGGAGGAGGGGCTTCGCCACGTCGCGATGTGGAATGCGGGGGCGCTGGTGAGCGCCGACCTTACCGCCGCCATCCGGGGGCGGATGACCAAGAACGTACCCCAATTTGGAGATCTCGATCCTTGAGCCATTTGACGCAGTTGCTCGCCGCCGCCGAGGCGCACGGATACAGCTTCACCACGGTGACTCCGGAGACGCACCGCCGGGCGCTTGCCAATCGCGGGGGGGAGGCGGCGAAGGACCTGCGCGATGTGTTCGGGTGGAGCATGAAGTTCGAGCGGGCGCTGCTGCCGGACGATGTGTGGGCGCCGCTCGAGGGCGCGGGCATGGTCGAGCCGGCCGGGGAAGGGCTGTGGCGCAGCAGGCTTCGGATATCGTCGGCGGCGGGGACCCTGTTCCTGCATTCCGCCTTTCCGACGGAGGATGCCGATTCGGTGTTCTTCGGGCCGGACACCTACCGCTTCATCACGTTCCTCGAGACGGAGCTGCCCGTGCTGGGTGCGCGGCGCGGGCTGGTCGATATGGGGAGCGGCAGCGGCGCGGGGGGAATCGCGGCGGCGCGGCTGCTGCCCGGCGTTCGGCTGACGCTGGCGGATATCAACCCGGCCGCCTTGCGGCTGGCGCGGGCCAATGCGGAGTTTGCCGGGCTCACCGTGGAAACGCTCGAATCGCCGGGGCTGGATCATGTGGCGGACGGCTTCGACACGGTTATCGCCAACCCGCCGTTTGTGATGGACGAGGAGGGGCGTGCCTATCGCGACGGGGGCGACCTGCATGGGCTTCGGCTGTCGCTGGACTGGGCGGAGCAGGCGATGGCGCGGCTTCCCGCGGGCGGGGCGATGCTGCTCTATACGGGGAGCGCGATCGTGGCCGGTCAGGACGGTTTTCACGAGGCGCTGGGGCGCTCCGCGGCGGCGGCGGGATGCGGGCTGCGCTACGCGGAACTCGATCCCGACATCTTCGGCGAGCTGCTCGACGAACCCGCCTATCGCGGCGTGGAGCGGATCGCGGCGGTGGGGGCGGTGCTGGTCAAGGGGTGAAAAGGGCGCTTACCCCTTGAAAGCGCTGGCCCCGGCTGCTATCGGCCCTGCCCGACGCAACGGGACTCGTCCTGTCGCGACCTATTTCATGCTTTTTGGTTATTCGGTGGCCGTGCAGTGCCGCCAGAACCTTTTCGGAGAGTGACGACCCCCTATGCAAATCCTCGTTCGCGACAACAATGTCGACCAGGCGCTGCGCGCCCTCAAGAAGAAGCTGCAGCGTGAAGGCGTGTATCGCGAGATGAAGCTTCGCCGTCACTACGAGAAGCCGTCCGAAAAGCGCGCCCGCGAGCGTGCGGCTGCGATTCGCCGGGCCCGCAAGCTCGAGCGCAAGCGCGCGGAACGCGATGGCGGCGCAACGGCCACCCGGTAACGGACACCCCGTTCACCAGACTGTTTCCTCTCGGGGCGGCGATGTGTATCGCCGCCCTTTGCACATCCGGAGAGCCCCGCAATGTCCGTCACCGCCGTTCCGCTCCGCCCCGTCAAGAAGGGCTCGGTCCTGAAGCTGTGGCTCGGCCTGGCCCTGCTGTCGCTGGTCGGCGTCGCCGCGGCGTGGGTCGGCACGCGCAACCAGGTGTGGACGACCACCGCGTCGGGCCTGCAGATCCGGACGCTGAAGGCCGGCGAAGGCGCGCACCCGACCGAGGCGGACATCGCCTTCGTTATCTATACGGGGCGGCTGGCGGACAGCGGCAAGGTGTTCGATTCAAACGAAGGCGGTCAGCCGGCGCCGTTTCCGGTGGCGGAAGGCGCGACCATCAAGGGCTTCTCCGAAGGGATGAAGCTGATGCAGAAGGGCGGCAGCTACCGCCTCAAGATCCCGCCCGCGCTCGGCTATGGCGACAAGGACATGGGCAACGGCCAGATTCCGCCCAACTCGACGCTCGATTTCGACGTCAAGGTGGTGGAAGTGATGCCGGAAGCGCAGCTCCGTCAGATGATGATGCAGCAGCAGATGATGCAGGGCGGCGCTGGTGGGCCGGGCGGGCCGGGTGCTCCAGGCGGCGGCGAGGGCGGGCCGCAGGGCGGGCCTGAGGGCGCTCCGCCGCAGGGTGCGCCGCAGGGGCAGTAGGTACTGCTCCTTGGCCTCCCCACCTCGTTCGTCCCGAGCGAAGTCGAGGGGCGGGGCTCGGAGTCCTCGTGTGCGCCCCTCGACTACGCTCGGGACGAACGG
>DASWMM010000159.1:0-3455 GCA_036399755.1 Allosphingosinicella sp. | reverse complement strand
CGCCGCCGCTAGGCCCCGGCAAGCCTCTCCCGCTCTGCGGGAGGGGCTTTGTCGCCGATCCACTGGCAGGCGGCCGCGCGTTCGGCTATGGCATGGCCATGGCCGACAATCCCCTGACTCAGCACCTCGAGGAAACCGGCGAAAGCTACGGCGAGCATTTCGCCGTCGCCTCCGGCTTCGGACTGAAGATGATCGTCGGCGGGCTCGGCTGCCTTGTTCACGCGGTCCTGCCGTTCTTATGCCAGCGGGCGGGAAGCGACACGGTGCGCAGCCTCAACAAGACGCTGTGCAAGCGCGCCGACAAGCCCAATTGGGAACGCCACCCGATCATCTAGCCGAGGCGGCTTAGCGGCCCCAGGCGATGAAGTGCGGGTTGAGGAAGCCGCGCTCCGGATGGCCATAGGCAAGGGGGCCAACCTCGCGTCCGTCGGAGTCCAGCTCCATCACCCGGCCACCCGCTGCTTCAAGAATCGCCTGGCCAGCGGCGGTGTCCCATTCCGAGGTGGGGCCGTAGCGCGGATACACGTCCGCCGCGCCTTCCGCGACGAGGCAGAATTTGAGGCTCGAGCTTGAAGGCAGGTAGTCACTGATTCCAAGCGCGGCGTTGCGCGCCTGCGTGTCCGGCGCGGCGTGGTTGCGGCTGCCGACGCCGGTCAGCAGGCCGGCGATCGGCTCGCGGGTAGTGATTGCCTCGGCCTCGCCTTCCTGGGCCTTGAAGGCGCCTTCGCCGCGCGCCCCGTAGTACAGCACCCCGGTCACCGGCACGTAGATCACCCCAGCGACCGGCACGCCTCCCTCGACGAGCGCGATGTTGACCGTGAACTCGCCGGTACGCTGGACGAAGCCCTTGGTGCCGTCGAGCGGATCGACGCAGAAAAAACGTTCGCCGAGCTCCGGAATGCGCCCCTCCGACGCTTCCTCTTCGGCAAGCACCGGCACCTTTGGGTATGCGCGGCGCAGGTGATCGAGGATGATCTCCTCGGCCGCCCGGTCCGCCTCCGTGACGGGGGAGCCGTCCGGCTTTTCCGACTGCTCGCAGCCTTCATCGTAGAAGCGCTCGATCTCCTCGCCCGCTTCCAGCGCGGCGTCGATCATCATGGTGAGAAGCGGGCTGGTCATTGTTTCGTCATGCCGGACTTGATCCGGCATCCACCTCTTTCTGCTGAATAAACGGCGTGAAAGAAGGTGGACCCCGGGTCAAGCCCGGGGTGACGGTTGTTCGATTCAGGCGCCGAGCCTCTCGGCATGCCAGCGCAGGTGATCGTCCATGAAGCTGGCGATGAAATAGTAGCTGTGATCGTAGCCTTCCTGGCGCCTGAGCGTCAGCGGGATGCCGGCGTCGGCGCAGGCGGCTTCAAGCAGCTCCGGCCGAAGCTCGCGCTCCAGGAAGGTGTCGGCGGTGCCCTGATCGACCAGCAACTCCGGCAGGCTCCCGCCGTCTTCGATGAGCGCGACGCTGTCGTAGCGGCGCCATGCGGTGCGGTCCTCGCCAAGGTAGCGGGACAGCGCCTTTTCACCCCAAGGCACCTGCGAAGGCGCAACGATCGGCGCAAAGGCGGAGACCGAGCGGAAGCGGCCCGGATTTTTGAGCGCGATGGTCAGTGCGCCGTGGCCGCCCATCGAGTGGCCGGTAATCCCCTGCCGTGCCATGGCGGCGGGGAAGCTGTGGGCGATCAACTCCGGCAGTTCAGTCGTCAGATAGGAATACATGCGGTAATTAGCGGCATAAGCCGCCTCGGTGGCGTCGAGGTAGAAGCCCGCGCCCTGGCCAAAATCGTAATCCGGCTCGTCCGCCACTTCCGGGCCGCGCGGGCTGGTGTCTGGCGCCACGAAGATGATGCCGAGCTGCGCGCACAGGCGCTGGATGCCGCCTTTCTCCATCACGTTGGCATGGGTGCAGGTGAGGCCGGAGAGGTACCAGAGGACGGGGAGGGGCGCGCCCGCCTCGGCCTGGGGCGGCAGGTAGACGCCGAGCACCATGTCGGTGCCGGTCTCGCGGCTGGGATGGCGCAGGGCGAGCTGGGTGCCGCCGAAGGACTTCGCTTGGGAAACGGTCTCAAAGGTCATTGTTATTTCTCCTGGTCCTTCGAGACGCCGGTTCGACTTCGCTCACCGGCTCCTCAGGATGAGCGTTGAAAGTACCGGCCCGTTATATCGCTCATCCTGAGGAGGGACTGAGCGAAGCCGAAGGCCCGTTTCGAAGGACCCGCTCAATACACCACCACGCTGCGAATACTCTCGCCCGCATGCATCAGGTCGAACGCCTGGTTGATGTCGTCCAACTTAAGCGTGTGGGTGATCAACGGATCGATCTCGATCTTGCCGTACATGTACCAGTCGACAATCCGCGGCACATCCGTTCGCCCGCGCGCGCCGCCGAAGGCCGAGCCTTTCCACACCCGCCCCGTAACGAGCTGGAACGGACGGGTGGCGATCTCCCGTCCCGCCTCGGCCACGCCGATGATTACGCTTTCGCCCCAGCCGCGGTGGCAGCATTCCAGCGCCTGGCGCATCACTTCGGTGTTGCCGGTGCAATCGAAGCTGTAATCCGCGCCGCCATCGGTGAGGTCGAGCACCGCCTGCACGACCTTGTCGTGCCCGACGTCCTTGGGGTTGATGAAGTGGGTCATGCCGAACGCTTCGGCCATGGCGCGCTTCGACGGATTGATGTCGACGCCGATGATCTTGTCCGCGCCGACCAGCTTGGCGCCCTGAATCACGTTGAGGCCGATGCCGCCAAGCCCGAACACGACGACGTTGGAGCCCGGCTCGACGCCCGCCGTCCAGATCACCGCGCCCACGCCGGTGGTGACGCCGCAGCCGATGTAGCAGATCTTGTCGAACGGCGCGTCCTCGCGAACCTTGGCGACCGCGATCTCCGGCATCACCGTGAAGTTCGAAAAGGTCGAGCAGCCCATGTAGTGGTAGATCGTCTCCTTGCCGAGTTTGAAGCGGCTGGTCCCGTCGGGCATCAGCCCCTTGCCCTGCGTGCCGCGGATGGCGGTGCAGAGGTTGGTCTTGCGGCTGAGGCAGGACTTACACTGACGGCATTCGGGCGTGTAGAGCGGGATCACATGGTCGCCTACCTTCACCGAGGTAACGCCGGTGCCGATTTCGCGGACGATGCCGGCGCCTTCATGGCCGAGGATCGAGGGGAAGATGCCTTCCGAATCTTTGCCCTCCAGCGTGTAGGCATCGGTGTGGCAGACGCCGGTCGCCATGATCTCCACCAGAACTTCGCCGGCGCGCGGGCCCTCGAGATCGACCTCGTGAATCTCGAGCGGCTTGTTGGGGGCAACGGCGATGGCGGCGCGGGTCTTCATGCGAGATTTCTCCTTGTTCGTGCCAGTGGAGGATCAGGCACGGACTCATCGGGCGCGCCCCTCGACTTCGCTCGGGACGAACGAGGCTCTCTTATTGCACAAGCCCGACGGCGCAACCGTTTTGGCAGCCCC
>DASWMM010000158.1:0-11510 GCA_036399755.1 Allosphingosinicella sp. | reverse complement strand
CGGCGCCCTGGGCCGACGAGGCGCGGCCGCATGCGGATGCGATGGTGACGAATGTGGCGGGGCTTGCGCTTGGTATCCTCACCGCCGACTGCGCCCCGGTGCTGTTCGCCGACCGCGAGGCGGGGGTGATCGGCGCCGCCCACGCCGGCTGGAAGGGCGCCTTCTCCGGCGTGATTGAGTCGACGGTAGCGGAGATGGAGCGCCGCGGCGCCTCCCGGGCCCGGATCGCCGCCGCCGTCGGACCGTGCATTGCGCGCAAGAGCTATGAGGTGGACGGCGCCTTCCTGTCCCGCTTCGTCCAGGCTGACCCGGAGAACGAACGCTTCTTTGGTGCCAGCCGCGAAGGCCACCACCGCTTCGACCTGGAAGGCTTCGTCCTCTCCCGCCTGGCCGAAGCCGGCTTGGCGCGGGTCGAGGCGCTCGGCCAGGACACCTACAGCCAGCCCGACACCTTCTACAGCTACCGCCGCGCGACGCATCAGGCTGAGCCGACTTACGGGCGGCAGATTTCGCTTATCGCGCTTTAGCCCCTCTCCCGTTTGGGGAGAGGGCTAATAAGCCAACCCAATACCGTCGGCGCGGACATCGGAAGCCGCTCCGTACACGCGCTGCCCCCCACTCTCCCGCCGCTCGACGCACGAATAGCGCCCGAAGCCCCCGTCCGAAGCTCCGATCCGCCAGCCCATGTTCGCCAGCGCCAGCTTCGTCCGGTCCGGCACCCCGGTCTCCAGCCGAAGCATTCCGGTGCCGCCGATGCTCTTGTCGTCCTCGCCCATCTGTTCGGACGAGCCTTCGTGGTGCCAGCGCGGGGCGTCCCCGGCTGCCTGTGCATCGAGCCCGTAATCGGTGCGGTTGACGATGATCTGGGTCTGGCCCTGCGGCTGCATGTCGCCGCCCATCACCCCGAACGACAGCCACGGCTTGCCGTCGCGAGTCGCGAAGCCCGGAATGATCGTCTGGAACGGCCGCTTGCCCGGCGCAAAGACGTTGGGGTGCCCGTCCTGCAGCGAGAAGAGCTGGCCCCGGTCGTGGAACATGAAGCCGAGCCCGTCCGCCACCAGCCCCGAGCCCATGCCGCGAAAGTTGGACTGGATGAGGCTGACCATCATCCCGTCCTTGTCGGCGACCGTGAGGTAGGTCGTGTCGCCGCGCGACGGAGCCTGGCCCGGCCGCACGTCGGGGTTGATGCGGTCGGGACGGATCAGCTTGGCCCGCTCCGCCGCATAGTCCTTGGAGATCAGCCACCCGTTCGGCACTTTTGCGAAGTCCGGATCGGCATAATAGCGCGCCCGATCTTCGTAGGCCAATCGCTTGGCCTCGGCCTGAAGGTGGATCGAGAGCGCCGACTCGAACCCCGCTCCCTTCATGTCGAAGCGTTCGATCATGTTGAGCATCTGCAAGGTCGCGACCCCCTGCGTATTCGCCCCGATCGCGTGCACGCCGACGCCGCGATAGGTGGTCATCAGCGGCTCGGTCCATTCGCTCTTGTGCGCGGCGAGGTCGGCGCGCGTCATCCAGCCGCTGATGCGCTTGAAGTATGCTTCGATCGTCCGTGCGATCTCGCCCTCGTAGAACACGTCGCGGCCGCCCGCGGCAATGGCGCGGTAGGTGCGGGCAAGGTCCGGGTTGCGGAAGATTTCGCCGGCCCGCGCCTTGTCGCCCGACGCGTAGGTCGCCTGCGCGTTGGCGATCTCCTCGATCCCCACGCCTGGCCGCGCATAGTTCGCCATCGCCCGGTTCATGTAATAGGCCACCACCGGCGACAGCGGCACGCCCCCTTCCGCATAAGCGATCGCCGGCTCGAACAAGTCACGCCACTTCAGCTTCCCGTAGCGCTGGTGAAGTTGCCACCAGGCGTCCACCGTGCCCGGCACGGTCACCGTGACCGCGCCGTAGGAGGGCAGCACGCCCTCCTTTGCACGGGAGCGCACCGTCTCCAGACTGAGCCCACGCGGGGACCGACCGGAGCCGGCAATTCCCACCACCTTGGCCGCCTTCGGATCCCACAGCATCGCGTAAAGATCGCCGCCGATGCCGTTGGCGGTGGGTTCAAGAAAGCCGTGCGCAGCATTGATCGCGATCGCCGCATCGACCGCCGAGCCGCCCTTCTTCAATATCTCGATGCCCGCCAGAGTGCCCAGCGGATGCGAAGATGCCGCGGCACCGTTGCGTCCGAACACTTCAGATCGGGTGGCGAAGCTCGCCCCGACCGGACGGTCGCCCGCCGCGACATCGGGATAAAGCTGCGTGCCGGGCAGAGCGGGGCTGACCGGCTCCCCCGCCTGCGCCCCAGCGCTCCGGCCCATCGAGAGCCCCACCGCGGCGGCGGGGACGGCGGCGAGGAAGGTGCGTCTGCGCAACGGGCATACTCCTTGGCAAGGTGGCCTGTTTGCTCCCCCTAGCAGCACCGTCCCGGCTCTGGCATCAGCCTTCGCACAAGGGGGAGGAAGAATGGCGGGACGTTACGGACTGTGGGGCGGCCTGGCCGCCTTCGCGATCATGTTGCTGCTGCCCGCGCCCGCCGGAATGCCGCTCGCCGCCTGGAAGACCACCGCCCTGGTGGTGCTGATGGCGACCTGGTGGATGACCCAGGCGCTGCCGCTCACCGCCACTGCACTCGTCCCGTTCCTCGCTTTCCCCTTGTTCGGGATCATGACCGCGACCGACACGGCGTCCGCTTATTATTCCCCGATCCTGTTCCTGGTGCTCGGCGGCGCCATCATCGCGCTTGCGATCGAGCGCACCGGCCTTCACCGCCGGCTCGCCCTCGCCATCGTCAGCCGCGGCGGCTCCTCCCCAGCGGCGATGCTGCTCGCCTTCATGACCGCAACCGCGATCCTCAGCCTGATCGTGTCCAACACCGCGACGACCCTGATCATGATCCCGATCGCCGTGGCGGTGCTCAAGGCGGCCAGGGTCGAGCCGGGCCATACCGGCGGATTCGCCGGCGCGCTCGCCATGGGCATCGCCTTTGCAGCCTCGATCGGCGGGCTCGGCACGCTGGTCGGCTCCCCCACCAACGCCATTGCCGCCGGGATCATCGAGCGCTCCACCGGGCTGCGCATCGATTTCCTCACCTGGGCGATTTACGGTTTGCCGCTGGTCGCCGTCTCCATTCCCCTGTGCTGGTGGATCCTGATGAAGGTCCAGCGCGTCCAGCCGACCGACTTCGATCCGGCCGAAGCGCTCGCCGGGATCGGCGAGACCAGCGCCTGGTCCACCGCCGAGAAGCGCCTCGTGCCGCTTATCGCCGTGGTGGTTGCGGCGTGGATCGCTTTGCCCTTCGTCACGCCGCTGCTTCCCAAGGACAGCCTCACCGACGGCACCATCGCCGTCGCCGCCGCCTTGCTCCTGTTCGTTATCCCCGACGGCACCGGCCGCGCGATCCTGAACTGGGAGGAAGCGAACCGGGCGCCGTGGGGCGTGATCATGTTGTTCGGCGGCGGCCTTGCCCTTGCCGCCGGCATCGGCGCGTCCGGCCTGGCCGACTGGCTCGGAGTGGCGCTTCAGCCCCTGCGCCACGTCCACCCGCTGGTCGTCGCCGTTGCGCTCGTCGCCCTCGTCATCCTGATCACCGAATTTGCCTCCAACGTCGCGGCGGCAAGCGGGATCATCCCGGTGGTGGCCGGCATTATCGCCGCGACCGGCATTGATCCGATCCTGCTCGCCCTTCCCGCAGCCTGGGCGGCGAGCTGGGGCTACATGCTGCCCTCCGGCACGGGCCCCAACGCCATCGCCTGGGCCACGGGGCACATCGCGCTCCCCCGCATGCTCAAGGCCGGGCTGGCGCTCGATCTGCTCGGCGTGCCCTTGATGGTCGGGATTGTCTGGATGATCGCGCCGCTTCTGCGCTAGGGGCGCCAAAGCTTTTCTGGAGACCCCCGATGAACGAAGACGAATCCGACCTGTCCGGCGCCACCCCCCGACGCCGGCCGAAGACCGGCGTGCTGGAAATCGGCGGCCGCCGCCTCAAGCCTTCCACCCTGATGATGGGCCACGGCTTCGATCCGGCTTTGTCGGAAGGCTCGCTCAAGGCACCGATCTTTCTTACCTCTACATTTGTTTTCGAAAGTGCCGCGGCCGGTAAACGTCATTTCGAGGGCGTAACGGGTAAGCGCCCGGGCGGGGCGGAAGGCCTCGTCTATTCGCGCTTCAACGGGCCCAATCAGGAGATCCTGGAAGATCGCCTCGGCCTTTGGGAAGACGCCGAAGACGCGCTGACCTTCTCGTCCGGCATGTCGGCGATCGCCACCTTGCTCCTCGCCTTTGTGCAGCCTGGCGACGTGGTGGTCCACAGCGGCCCGCTTTACGCCGCGACCGAGACCCTGATCGGCCGAATCCTCGGCCGCTTCGGCGTTTCCTGGCTCGATTTCCCCGCCGGCGCGACCGAAGACGAAATCGCGGAGGTGATGGCCCGCGCAAAGGCGAAGGGCCGGGTGCCGCTGGTTTATCTGGAAAGCCCCGCCAACCCGACCAACGTTCTGGTCGACGTCGAGGCGGTGCGCCGCGTCGTCGACGCGCAGTTCGACGAAGACGCGCGCCCGCCGATCGCCATCGACAACACCTTCCTCGGCCCGCTCTGGCAGCAGCCGCTTCGCCACGGCGCCGATTTGTCGGTCTATTCGCTGACCAAATATGCCGGCGGCCATTCCGATCTCGTCGCGGGCGGGATCACCGGCGCGAAGGGGCACATCAACACCATCCGCATGCTCCGCAACACGATCGGCACGATCACCGATCCGAATACGGCGTGGATGCTGCTCCGCTCCCTCGAAACGCTCGAGCTGCGCATGGAGAAAGCCGGCCGCAATGCCGAGCAGGTCTGCGCCTTCCTGAAGGATCACGCCAAGGTGGAAAGCGTCGGCTATCTGGGCTTCCTGGAACAGGGCAGTGACGCGCGCCAGGCCGACATCTACCGCCGCCACTGCACCGGCGCCGGCTCGACCTTCTCGCTCTACCTCAAGGGCGGCGAGAAGGAGGCCTTCGCCTTCCTCGATTCGCTCAAGATCGCGCACCTCGCGGTCAGCCTCGGCGGCACCGAGACGCTGGCCAGCGCGCCGGCCGCGATGACCCACCTGTCCGTGCCCGAAGAGCGCAAGCAGGCGCTCGGCATCACCGACAATCTGGTGCGCATCTCGATCGGCGTCGAGGACCCCGACGATCTCATCGCCGACTTCGACCAGGCGCTAAGCGCGGTCTGACGAAAGTCCTCCCCCAGCTTGCTGGGGGAGGGGGACCGCACGAAGTGCGGTGGAGGGGCGGCGGAGGCGAAGCCGGAGCCGTTTTCCTCGCTTCGCTCAGCCCCTCCACCACCCTGCGGGGGGTCCCCCTCCCCTGCAAATGCAGGGGAGGAGTATGAACGGCTTCACCCTCGTCGAACTCATGGTGGTGCTGGTCATCATCGGGCTGATGTCGGCGGCGGTGGTGCTTGCGATCCCCGATCCGCGCGGCGGGCTGGTGTCGGAGGCGGAGACCTTTGCGGCGCGGGTGCGGGCGGCGCAGGAGCGGGCGATCATGGACAACCGCGCGGTGGCGCTGCGGCTGACGCCTTCGGGGTACAGCTTCGAACGGGCGGAGAGAGGCACGTGGCAGCCGATCGGCGAGCGGCCGTTCGGTCCGGCAAATTGGGTTGAGGGCACCGGCGTCGCTGCGGCGGCGGACCGGATCGTGTTCGACTCGACCGGCATTGCCGAGCCGCTGGATGTGACCTTGAAGCGCGGCAGCGAGCAGGTCGGCGTGTCGATCGGCGAAGGGGGCGAAGTCCGTGTCCGTCCCTGAGCGCGAAAACGGCTTCACGCTGATCGAGATGCTTGTCGCGCTCGCCATCTTCAGCCTCGCGGCGCTGGCCTTGCTGCGGCTGGAGGGCGCGACGGTGTCGAACACCGCGCTTCTTCAGGAGCAGGCGGTGGCACAGCTTGTTGCGCGCAACATTGCGGTGGAGACGATCACCGATCCCGTCGCCCCGGCCTATGGCGCGACGGGCGGAGAGACCAGCAACGGTGGCCGCCGCTGGCGCTGGGTGCGCAACACAGGCCGCTCGCCCGAACCAAGAATCCAGATGATCACGATCGCCGTGCTGACCGAGCGCGGCAGCGAGGCCGCGCGGCTCACGATTTTTCGAAGGGCGGGGCAGTGAGGGGGGGTGCACCAAATCCTCCCCGGGACGGGGAGGGGGACCATGCGAAGCATGGTGGAGGGGGCCCATTCAAGCGCAGTGACCGTCGCTGGGCCCCCTCCACCGCACTTCGTGCGGTCCCCCTCCCCGTGTCGGGGAGGATCAAGGAGCAAGGCTTCACCCTTGTCGAACTGATGGTGTCCCTGATGATCTTCGGCATGCTGGCGGCGGCGGGGGTGGCGTTGCTGTCCTTCTCCGTGCGGGCGCAGGAGGCGGCGGAGAACCGGCTGGGCGAATTGTCGCAGCTTCGCCGGGCGAGCACCTTGATGGCGGCGGACCTCGGCCAGGCGGCGGCACGGCTGCACCGGGACGGAAATGGCACGCCGCTTCCTGCCTTCACCGGCGGCGGAACCGGGCTCGGCTTCGTTCGCAGGGGGTGGGAGAATGTCGACGGTGCGCCGCGCTCGTCGCTGCAGCGGGTCGAATACCGGCTGGCAGGCGGCAAGCTGGAGCGATTGTCCTGGCCGATGGTGGACGGCGCGGCGCCGCGCGCGGCGGCGGTGATGCTGGACGGGGTGCGCAGCCTCGCCTTCCGCTACCGGATGCCGACCGGCGACTGGCGCGACCGCTGGGACCCGGAAGAAGCGGACGACCTGCCGCTCGCCGTGGAAATGGTCGTGGAAGCGGAAGGCAGCGGCGTTACCCGCCAGCTTTTCTTGACCGGACGGGGCTGGTGAGCCGCTTCGTGCCCCCGGCCCGGGAGCGCGGCGCGGCCTTGCTCGCCGTGCTGGTGCTGGTCGCCTTCATGGGCGCGATCGCGGCGGTGGCGTTTGAGCGGCTTCGGCTGTCCACCGCGCTGGCCATCAACCAGGCCTCGATCGAGCAGGGGCGCGCTTATGCGGTCGGCGTCGAGACGCTGCTTGCGATGCGCGCCGGCGACCTGACTTCGCAAAGCCGGGACATCACCACCCTGGCCGGCGACTGGAACGGCACCGAGCGGCGGATCCCGCTCCCCGGCGAGGGGCTTGCGGTGGGCACGATCCGCGACGCGGGCAATTGCTTCAACTTGAACAGCCTGGTTCAGGGCGAGCCGCCGGCCAGGCTCTCGACGCGGCCGCAGGCGGTGGAGCAATTCACCAATTTGATGCTGGTGCTCGGCGTTCCGGACCGCGACGCGCGCGGGGTTGCTGCAGCCGCGGCGGACTGGGTGGACAGCGACGGCGACGCCGCCCCCGCCGGTGCCGAGGACGCGGCGTATGCCGGCTTCGCGGTCGCCTACCGCCCGGCCAACACTCTGTTCGCGGAGACCAGCGAATTGCGCGCCGTGGCCGGAGTCACCCCGGCGCTGTACCAATTGGTGCGGCCCTATGTGTGCGCGCTCCCAACCAACGAATTGTCGCCGATCAACGTCAACACCCTGCTGCCGCGCGATGCGCCCCTGCTTGCCATGTTCGCGCCGGGGCGCACCGGGCTGGAGGAGGCGCGCGGCATCATCTCCCGCCGCCCGCCGGCCGGGTGGAAGGAGATGGCGGAGTTCAACCGCGCCACCGGGCCCAACGAACTTCCGCTCGACCCGTCCAACCAGCTTCAGCTAAACAGCCGCTGGTTCGGGCTCGACCTTCGCATCGAGTTCAACGGCGCCGAGCTGATCGAAACCGCCCTGGTCGACGCGCGCTACACGCCGGCGCGGGTGGTGGTGCGGCGTTGGGGGAGGGACGAGTGACGGAAAGGCTGCTCCTCTTCCTCGCCCCTGGTGGAGGCATCGGCGGCTGGCTGTTGCTCAGCGAGGGTGCGGTTGCGGCACGCGGGGCGGGGCTCGAGGACGTGCCGCCGGGTGTGCGCCTGACCGCCGCCGTTGTGCCGGGCGAGGAGGTGGGCCTGCACTGGCTCGACCTTCCGGCCGGTCTTGCCCCCGCCCAGGCGCAGGCAGCGGCGCGGCTTCTTGCCGCCGAATTGTCCAGCCAGCCGCTTTCCGAGATGCACGTCGCCGCTGGCCGTGAAAGCCCTGTGGGGGAGCTTCGGCCGGTTGCGCTTGTGCCGGTGACGGCGATGGAGCGCTGGCTCAACACGGTGCGGGCCGCCGGAATCGAGCCGGAGCTGGTCGTACCCGACACCGCGCTCCTTCCCGCACCGGAGACCGGCTACCTCCGCTTCGACCGGGGCGGCATCGCCTTGTGGCGGGGGAGCGAAGCCGCATTCGCGCTGGAGCCGGAGCTTGCCGAACTGCTCGTCGGCGATGCGCCGGTTGCCGAGATCGACCTGCTTGCGTTCGAGGCGGGCCTTACCGCTGCGCTGGAACGGCCTCTGGTAAACTTGCGCCAGGGCCCGTTCGCGCGCCGCCGTGAATGGCGGATGCAGGGCGCGCGGTGGCGGCGGCTGCTTGTCCTCGCCGCCGCGCTCGCACTGGTGACGTTGTTCCTGCAGATCGCCCAGATCGTCGTCTACACGCGCGCGGCCGACCAGGTTGAGGAGGAGACGCGCCGCATCGCCGCAACCGCGCTCAGCCGAAGCCCCGGCACGGCCGGGGCGAGCGACCTCAACCGCCGCCTGGCCGAGCTGCGCGGCGGCGGAGTCGGCTTCGGCGCAATCGCCGGCGCGGTGTTCGAGGCGGTGAAGGCCGTGCCCAACGTCGAGCTTTCCTCGCTTACCTTCGGAGTGGACGGCGCGCTCAGGATCAGCGTTCGGGCCGATACGCCCGCGACCCTGGACGGCTTCGCCCAGCGCATCGAGGCGGGCGGCTTCGCCGTGGACCGGATGCCGCCGCGAAGCGCCGAAGGGCGGCAGGCGCAGGACATAACGGTGAGGCCACGATGATCGAACGGACGACGATCTGGTACCGGGGACGAAGCCTGCGCGAGCAGCGGCTGATCCTGATCATGGCGGGGCTGTTCGCGCTGGTCTTCCTGTGGCTGCTGGTGATCCGCCCGCTTGGCGACGCGCTTGCCGGGGCGAAGGCGCGGCACGCCGAGGCGGTGATCGAGCGGGCTGAGGCCCGGGCGCAGGCGGAGGCGCTCGGAAACTTACGCAAGGCGGGCGGCGCGGCGCTGACCCAGCCGGTGGACGCGCTCGTCTCGCGCACCGCCGGGGAAGCGGGCTTCCAGCTCTCGCGCATCCAGGCCGATCCGGGCGGCGGCGTGTCGATCGGAATCGAGGCGGCGCGGCCCCAGGCCCTGTTCGGCTGGGTCGCGGCGCTGGAGCGGCAGGGGGTGATCGTCTCCTCGCTCAGCGCCACCGCCAATGCCGACCGGACGCTTGCGGTGCAGGCCGCTTTCCGGGGGAGAGCGGGATGAGATGGCGCTTTCACCTGCCGCTTGGGCGCGGGCTGTTCTTTCTGGCGGCCTTCGCCTTCGCGCTGGTGGCGCTGCTCCCGCTGCGGCTGGCGCTGGACTGGTTCGGGATCGGCGATCGCGGCTTCGCGGCGCGCGAGGCCAATGGCAGCGTCTGGATCGGGACGCTTGCCGAAGCGCAGTTCGGCAAGGTGGCGCTCGGCGATCTCGGCACAAGCCTCGACACCCTGCCGCTGTTCGTTGGCCGGACGAGGATCGAAGTGATCGGCCAAAGCGGGCGTCGCCTCAACGGCGCGCTTACCTCCAGCCGGCACGGCTTCGGGGTGGACGACGTCGAGGCGCAGCTTGCGGTTGCGGGGGCGTTCGGGCCGCTGCCGCTTGCCACTTTGGACCTGGATGATGTCGGCGCGCGCTTCGAAGCGGGCCGCTGCCAGCACGCCGAAGGGCGGGTGAGGGCGGCGCTGAGCGGCGACATTGCCGGCATTCCGCTGCCCGCGCTGGCGGGCGTTGCGCGCTGCGAGGCGGGGCTGCTGCTGCTTCCCCTGGCCAGCCAGTCGGGCAGCGAGCGCTTGCAGCTGCGCGTCGGCGGCGATGGGCGCTACACTGCTGAGCTCAGCGTGCGGCCATCTCAGCAGGGGTTCGCGGCCGGCCTTACCGCCATGGGCTTCGCTCCGGTCGGCGACCTTTATGCGCTCCGCTTCGCCGGAGAGCTTTGAGCGAGCAGCCCGGCGATCCACGCGCAGACGATGAGCTGCATCGGGTGGAAGATCATCACCGGCAGGATCACGAAGCCGGCGGCGGCGCCGGGGAATAGAATGCGCGCCATCGACGCGCCGCTGGCCAGCGACTTCACCGAGCCGCAGAACAGGATGGCGGCGCGGTTCTCGCGCGAATAGCCGCCGAAGCGGCCGATCGCCCAGGTCGCGGCGAGGATCAGGGCAAGGAGCAGCAGGCAGAGGCCGAGGAGCGCGGCGAGCTGCTCGGCGGGCAATCGGCGCCAGAGCCCCTCGGCGGCGGCGGCGGAAAAGGCGCCGTAGACGGCGAGCAGGATCGTGCCTTTGTCGACCACGGTGGTAAGGCGGGGGCGATCCTTTAACCAGCGGAGGAGCAGCGGGCGAAGCGCGTGGCCGAGGAGGAAGGGCAGGAACAGGAGGGCGGCGATCTTGCCGATTCCCGCAGCGCCGATCTCCGCCCCTTGCGCGCCAAGGATCAGCGAGACGAGCGAAGGCGTGGCGAACACGCCGATGAGGTTGGAAAACGCCGCCGCCGCCACCGCGCCCGCGACGTTGCCGCCGGCCATCGACGTGTAGGCGATTGCCGATTG
The DNA here is from genome assembly GCA_036399755.1 of Allosphingosinicella sp. Lineage (GTDB taxonomy): Bacteria > Pseudomonadota > Alphaproteobacteria > Sphingomonadales > Sphingomonadaceae > Allosphingosinicella. The sequence goes on along the minus strand of DASWMM010000158.1, from coordinate 784 downwards.
CACGGTGGAGGGGAGGGCGCAGAGGAAGATGAGGCCGGTCCACAGCAAAGGCGAGAGCAGGCCCGGAAAGAGGAGCGAGAGGCCGATCCCCGCCAGCGGGAAGATCAGAAAGGTGACGGCGAGGATCGCTGCGTGGAGGCGCCAGTCGGTTATGCCGGAGAGCAGCGCCTCGCGGGGCAGGCGGACGCCGTGGAGGAAGAACAAAGCGAAGATGGCGGCGAGGGTAAGGGTGTCCACCACCTGCGCGGCGGCGCCGGTGACGGGCAGCAGGCTGCCAAGGGCGACGGCGCCGAGCAGCCACAGAACGAAGCGGTCGGGAAGCAAGCGAGCGAGCATGAGGGGCTAATGGAAGGCTGAAGGCAGACTGGCAACCGCGGAGCCCCAGTTCCTCCCTGCCGCGAAGCGGTGGGGAGGGGAACCATGCGCAGCATGGTGGAGGGGTAGCTGCCGTGGACATTGTGGATCACGCACCGGACTTGCGGACGCCGAGCCAGTTACCCCTCCACCACCCTCCGGGTGGTTCCCCTCCCCATGCTGCGCACGGGGAGGAACTCTCGGTCGAGCAGGGCCATGCTCAGCAGGCGAGCACCGAGCCGGTCGCGCGTAGTTCCTCCCTGCCGCGAAGCGGTGGGGAGGGGAACCATGCAGGGTTCCCGCCAAAGTAGTACTTTGGCGGGTGCCCGTGGAGCATGGTGGAGGGGTAGCTGTCGTGGACATTGTGGATCACGCACCGGACTTGCGGACGCCGAGCCAGTTACCCCTCCACCACCCTCCGGGTGGTTCC
>DASWMM010000157.1:0-6342 GCA_036399755.1 Allosphingosinicella sp. | reverse complement strand
GCGGAGGATCCGCAATGGTACCCCGCCGTCGCGGAGTTCCTGCGGCTCTACGCTTGCGCTGGTTTCGTCGACATCCGCGCTCACCTCATCCCGCGCCCGACGGCATTGCCGACCGGGGTTGCCGGCTGGGTCCGGACCTTCCGCAACGGCTGGCTCGAAGTCGCCGGAGTGGCGGCGGAAGACCGGGCGGCCGTTGCCTTGGGCGTCGAAGAGCGGCTTCGTCCGCAGCTTCAGCAGGCCGACGGAAGCTGGACCGCCGATTACGTCCGGCTGCGCTTCTCCATGCGAAAACCCGACTAGTAACACCAACCGAAGTCCAACCTCCACGCCCGGTCCCGCGACCATGGGCAAGAAGGAAGCCACAAGAGATGCGTTACCTACCCCTTGCGGAAGCCGACCGGCGCGAGATGCTGCGCACCATCGGCGCCTCCTCGGTCGAGGACTTGTTCGTCGACGTGCCGGAAGCGGCGCGGCTCGCCGCGAAGGTGGAAGGGCTCCCCGACCACGCCAGCGAGCTCTCGGTCGAGCGCCAGCTCTCCGCCATGGCGCGGCGCAACCTCGCGGCCGGCGAGGCGCCCTTCTTCCTGGGCTGCGGCGCCTACAAGCATCACATCCCCGCGTCGGTGGATCACCTCATCCAGCGCGGCGAGTTCCTGACCAGCTATACGCCCTACCAGCCCGAAATCGCCCAAGGGACGCTGCAGGCGCTCTTCGAATTCCAGACCCAGGTCGCGCGCCTCTACGGCTGCGATGTCGCCAACGCCTCGATGTACGACGGCTCCACCGCCTGCTGGGAAGCGATCGGCATGGCGCGGCGCATTACCCGCCGCACCAAGGCGGTGCTCTCCGGCGGCCTCCACCCCCATTACGTCTCGGTTGCCAGGACCATGGCCAAATTCACCGGCGACACGCTGGAAACCTCCGTCCCGCAGCTCGGACCCGAGCCCGACACAAGCGCCTTGCTCGACTCGATCGATGCGGAAACGAGCTGCGTCGTTGTGCAGTATCCCGACATCCTCGGCCGCATCGCTGACCTTTCCGAACTCGCCGAACGCGCCCATGCCGCCGGCGCGCTTCTGATCGCGGTGGTCACCGAGCCGGTCGCGCTCGGCCTGATCAGGGCGCCGGGTGAGATGGGCGCCGACATCGTCGTCGGCGAGGGCCAATCGATCGGCGTCGGCCTGAACTTCGGCGGGCCTTACGTGGGCCTGTTCGCCACCCGCGACAAATATGTCCGCCAGATGCCCGGCCGCCTCGCCGGGGAGACGGTGGATGCCGAAGGCAAGCGCGGCTTCGTGCTCACCCTCTCCACCCGCGAGCAGCATATCCGCCGCGAAAAGGCGACCTCCAACATCTGCACCAACTCGGGCCTCTGCGCGCTCGCTTTCTCGGTGCACATGACCCTGCTTGGCGAGACCGGGCTTCGCCGCCTCGCCGAACTCAACCACGCCCGCGCCGTGCAGGCCGCCGAGCGCCTCTCCAAGGTGCCCGGGGTGGAACTGGTCAGCGACACCTTCTTCAACGAATTTACCCTGCGCCTGCCCCAGGAAGCCCGGCCAGTGGTGCGCACCCTCGCCGAGCGCGGCATCCTCGGCGGCGTCTCCCTCGGCCGGCTTTATCCGGACGAGGACGCGCTCGCCAACGGCCTGGTCGTCGCCGTCACCGAAATCTGCACCGACGAAGATGTCGAGGCGCTCGCCGGCGCGCTCGAGGAGATACTGGCATGAGCATGAATCGTGAAGGCCGCCCCACCCGCCCGGAAGCCGGCGAAGGCGCACCTGTTGCAACCTGGACCGGCAACCGCGCCCTGATGCTGGAGGAAGCCCTGATCTTCGAAATGGGGGAGGACGGCGGCACCGGCGTCGACATCGAGCCCGCGCCCAAGGTGGAAAGCCGCATCGGCGGCCTCGTCCGCAACCGCCCGATCGGCCTCCCCGGCCTTTCCGAGCCGCAGACGGTGCGGCATTACACCCGCCTCAGCCGCCAGAATTACGCCATCGACCTCGGCCTCTTCCCGCTCGGATCGTGCACCATGAAGCACAACCCGCGGCTCTGCGAGAAGATGGCGCGGCTGCCGGGCTTTGCCGACATTCACCCGCTTCAACCCGCCGACACGGTCCAGGGTGCGCTCCAGCTCATCGCCGAACTCGGCGGCTGGCTTGTGAAGCTGACCGGCATGCACTCGGTCGCTATGAGCCCCAAGGCTGGCGCGCATGGCGAATTGTGCGGCCTCCTCGCTATCCGCGCTGCCCTGGAAGCGCGCGGCGATGCCCGCGAAGTGGTGCTGGTGCCGGAAAGCGCCCACGGCACCAATCCCGCGACCGCAGCCTTCGTCGGCTACCGGGTGGAAAGCATCCCCGCCGACGAGCGCGGCCGGGTGGATTTCGAAGCGCTGAAGGCCCGCCTCGGGCCGGATGTCGCGGCGGTGATGATCACCAACCCCAACACCTGCGGCCTGTTCGAGCCCGACATGACCGCCATCTCCCAAGCCGTGCACGCGGCGGGCGGTCTGGTTTACTGCGACGGCGCCAACTTCAACGCCATAGTCGGCCGCGTCCGCCCGGGAGACCTCGGCATCGACGCCATGCACATCAACCTCCACAAGACCTTCTCCACCCCGCACGGCGGCGGCGGACCGGGCTCCGGCCCGGTGGTCTTCTCGGAAGCGCTCACCCCCTTCGCGCCGCTTCCCTTCGTCGAAAAGCAGGGCGACACCTACGCCCTCGTCGAGGAGGAAACCGCCGGCGAGCATCACGGCCAGAGCTTCGGCCGGATGACCGCCTTCCACGGCCAGATGGGCATGTTCAGCCGCGCGCTTGCCTACATCCTCAGCCACGGCGCCGACGGCCTGCGCCAGGTGTCCGGCGACGCCGTGCTCAACGCCAATTACATCCTCAGAAGCCTGGAAAACGTGCTCGACGCACCGTTCGGCGACAGCGGCCCGTGCATGCACGAAGCCCTGTTCAGCGATAAGGGCTTCGGCGGCGGCCTCACCACGCTCGATCTCGCCAAGGGCCTGATCGACGAAGGCTTCCACCCGATGACCATGTATTTCCCGCTGGTCGTCCACGGCGCCATGCTGATCGAGCCCACCGAGACCGAGAGCAAGGCGGCGCTCGACCAGTTCATCGGCGCACTGCGCTCGGTGGCGGAGCGTGCCAAGGCGGGCGACGAGTCCCTCAGGGCCGCCCCGATCTACGCACCCCGCCGCCGCCTCGACGAGACGCTTGCGGCGCGGAAGCCGGTACTGGTCTGGAAGGCCCCCGCGCAGGCCGAAGCCGCCGAGTAACCCTCAGCGCTTCGCCTTACGGGCCTCGACCGTTTCCGGCTTCGGGATGATCGGCGACAGTTTGGCGATCACGTCGTCCGCTGGAATGAACAGGTCGGACGGGAAGCCCTTGTCCCCCTCATTGCCGGTGCGGAACCAGGCTGCGGCGATATTGCCCGACAGGATCGGCGTGAACACGAAGCCGCCATGGCCGCGCGACTTGGCGAGCAAGGCTGCGTGCAGAACATACGCGTCCATCGACGTCGTCGGATCGCCCAGCGGCAGGAACATCGACTCCATCCTGAACTTGGTCGGATCGGCCTTGGTCTTGAGCAGCAACTTCGACTTGTCGGTGCGCCAGACGTTTTTGGAAAAGGCTTCGTAGCTGGAGGCCGGGCGCAGTCCGCGGGTCAGCGCGAACAAGGTCTTGTTGTCGCTGTCTTTGGCGAGAAGCGCGGCGCGGGTGGTTTCGGCCTGATCCTTCCAAAGCTGCTCGGGTGTTTTCGCCAGGCCGCCGATCAGCTCGTCCGCCGCGGCGCCTTCGCGCAGCCGGCGATTGACCTCCATGACGCTGCCGAGCGACGGCCCGACCCATTGCGAGCGGGCCGCGAACAGCCGCCGCGCCGCCTTCATGTCCCCGCGCGCGGCGGTGTCGACGATGCCGTACAGGTCGACGAGTTCGACGAACTCCGCGGTGTCCGTCTCGGGCTTGCCGTCGGCCTTGCGCTTGTCGAGATTGGCCTGCGCGGCCTTGGCGCGTTCGGCCGCGACATCGAGATGGCCGGCAAGCGCATGGGCAAGCGCCGCGCCCGCCAATGCGGCGGAGGAATCGTATTCGGGCGAATGCTCCGCATCGAATTCGGCAAAGGCATCGCGAAGCCGCGCGGAGTCGGCGAAACGCCGCGCCAGATCGGCCCGGTTGGCACGCATCACGGCAGCGAGCGGCATGAGCTTCGCCTGCCAGCTCAGCAGACGATCCTCCTCCTCGGAAGGCGCGGGGAGGAAGCCCGCATAGGTCGGCGTGGAGAACAGCTCGAACAATGAATATTGCTGCTGCTCGGCGCCGCGCAAGCTCACCGCGCGCGCTTCCTCGGCGCGGTCCATGCGCAGCAGCGCCGCGCTTTCGATCAGGTCGAACGAGCGGGCGCGCGACCGCATGAAATAAGGGTTCTCGGTGAGCCCCGCCGCCTTTGCTTCGCGCCGCGCAATGGCGATATCGTTGATCGCCGCCTGATACTGCTTGGCCTCCATGCGGTGGATCGCCCGGCCGAGAATCAGCCCAAGGCGCCGGCTGGAATTACCCTCCGCGCCGTCCCCCTCGAGCAGCGCCGTGCAGGCGGCGACTCCGGCCTCCCCGAACTTGCGCTTCGAAGCGTCCGGCGCTTCCGGCGAGGGCGCGAACAGGCCGAGCAGGGTCACCGCGCCGAGCAACCGCGCCGCGGTCTCGCCGCTGGTGACGTTGTTGGGCTGGCCGTCGCATTGGACGTGGAGCGATCCGGGCTTGTCCGCCGCATGCGCGGGGACGGCCAAGGCCAGGCCGAGCGCGCTCGCGCCCAGGCTAAGAGACTGCAATTTCATAGATACCCCCTCGGTAGATGCGGCGAGGCTAAGCGCGCGGCTTCCAGCCTGTCAATCGCCCGGCCGCTTCTCAAGCGAGACTTCTCCGGCAGGCGAGCCGGAATCGGGCGCCGCTTGCGGTTCTTCCCACCCCGCCGGCTCGTCCCCGTAGCTTTGCTCCTCCTCGGCGTTGCCCCCGCCGGTGAAGCGTCGCTTCACCCAGGCGCCAACCCCGCCGAAGGCAGCGAGGATCAGGATCAGGAACTTCTTCCCGAAGCCCAGGACGATGGCGAGCAGGCCGAGCTTCTTGGCCGCGGCAACGCCCACGCCCGCCGCAACCAGGCCAGCAACGCCGTATTCGGCCTTCTCATCGGTGCCCGGCTTGTAGTCGGCGTAGCGCGCGCCGCTGGTGAACTCGCCAACGCTGGCGAACTTCGCCGCGGCGTCCCGAGTTTCGCCGAGCTTCGACATCCCGGTCAGCATGTTGAGGCTGAGCACGCCGCGGCGGCCGAGCAGACGCACGTCGTAGTTGAGGCTGTTCTCCGCCTGCCCGGTAAACTGGATGTTCTGCGCCCAGACCACCGAGTGCGTCTTGGGATCGTAAACCGGCGGCTGCGCCCATCCCACGAGATGCTGGGCGGGATAACCCTCGCTTGTGCGTCTCTCGTTCAGCTCGTCCTCGCCCTCCTGCATCTGGCCGAGCAGCGCGTTGTAATCGGTCGATTGCGCGTCTTCGTCGCTGACCCAGCCCGAACGGTCGAAGGTCACCACCGCGCCCCACGTGTCGTCGAGGAAGGTCTTGCCGGCTGGGAACACCAGGCCGAGGACGTCTGTCGCCACCTCCGGCGGGTTGCCCCACGCGTCGACCAGCACCCTTCGCGCTTCCGCGGCGGGCAGGAAATAATAGTCCTTGCCGAGGTGAAGGACGGCTTCGGCCTCAGCGATCCGGATGTCGCCCGTCGCCGGGTGCAGATCCTTTGCGAGCGCTTCGATTTTCGCAATTCGCGCGGCTTGCTCAGCAGTCGGCGCTTGCGCATGTGCAGGCACCGCGAGCAAAGCTGCGGCGAGCGGAAGGAGTAGTTTCGTTAAATGCTTCATATCGGCCCCCGGTTTCCCGTGCGCAGGCTGGCACAGCTTGGCACGATCGCGCCACCCAAAATGCGCCGGAGATCGACGTGAAACGCCATGCCCCCGCCACCGAGCGCAACCGGGAGCCGATTGCGCGAGTGCTGCGCCAGGTCCTGCCGGAGCGGGGCTTGCTGCTGGAAGTCGCCGCCGGAACGGGCGAACATGCCGCCTATCTTGCTCCGCTGTTCCCCGGTTTGCGGTGGCAGCCGAGCGATCCCGATCCCGATTCGCTCACCTCGATCGAGGCGTGGCAGGCGGACGGCGAGGCGGGCAATCTGCTGCCGCCGCTGTTCCTGGACGCCGCTTCATCGACCTGGCCGCTGGACTCCGCCGACGCCATCCTGTGCATCAACATGGTGCACATCAGCCCGTGGGCGGCGACCGAGGGG
>DASWMM010000156.1:0-8103 GCA_036399755.1 Allosphingosinicella sp. | reverse complement strand
TGGCGCCTCTAGGGAAAAACGCCGCCCTTGCGACATTTCCTAACGCACATCAGTACGCTTCCCAAGCCCGAGGCGCCCAGCCGTTATCCTGCTGCGGCGAGAATCCGCTGCGCCTGTACCAGATGCGGCCGGTCGATCATCCGCCCGTCGAGCGACAATGCCCCCGCCCCCGGCGCCGCCTCGAACGCCGCCACCACCGCGCGGGCATGCGCCACCTCCGCCGCGCTCGGCGTGAAGGCGTCGTTGATCACCGCCACCTGCGCCGGATGGATCGCCATCATGCCGGTAAACCCGTCCCGCCGCGCCCGCGCAGCATAAGCCGCAAGCCCCTCCAGGTCCCGGAACGCGGGATAGACCGTCTCGATCGGCGCCACCCCCGCCGCCGCCGCGCCGAACAGGCACAGCGAGCGGGCCAGCTCGTAAGGCGGCGTGAAGCGTCCGTCCTCCTCCCGGCTGGTCGAAGCGCCGATCGCCGCCGGCAGATCCTCCGCCCCCCAGGTCAGCCCGGCGAGCCGCTTGGCTCCGCCATAGGTGCCAAGCTGGAACATCGCCGCCGGAGTCTCCGTCGCAATCGCCAGCACCTGCGCCGTCGCATTCCCCCGCTCGGTCAGGTGCCGGGCAAGCTCATTCACCGACACTCCGCCCTCGGCCTTGGGCAGCACGATCCCGTTCGGATGCGCCCCCAGCACCGCGGCCAGATCCCTCTCATGCTCGGCGCTGTCGAGCGGGTTCACCCGCACCCATAAATTCGCCTCCGGATGCGCGTCCAGGAACGCCGCGACATGCCGCCGCGCCTCCGCCTTCACCGGCGCCGCAACCGCATCCTCAAGGTCCAGGATCAGTGCATCCGCGCCCACGCCCAGCGCCTTCTCCATCCGATCCGGCCGGTCCCCCGGCACGAACAACAGCGATCTCATGCGCATCAAAAGCCCCTCCCCTTCAGGGGAGGGGTTGGGGAGGGGAATGTCCTCCGGCGCGAGCCCTCGACGGCTGAGACGGCAACAAGCCCCTCCCCAAACCCCTCCCCTGAAGGGGAGGGGCTTAACTGCGCTGCGCCCTTCATGGCTTCCTCCGCATCAAGGCGGTGCGCTCGCACACGCAGACCAGTTCGTCGCGCTCGTTCAGCATCGAATGCTCAAACGTCACGATCCCCGCGTCCGGCCGCGAGCGGCTGTCCTTGAGCCCAATCACTTCTGTTTCCGCCCGCAACGTATCGCCGATAAACACCGGCTTCGGCATCCGCACCTTGTCGTAGCCGAGGTTGGCGATCAGCGTCCCCAACGTCGTGTCCCCCACCGAAAGACCAACCATCAGCGCGAACGTGAAAGTGCCGTTGACAACAATCCGTCCAAACTCCGTTGCCGCCGCATATTCCGCATCGAGGTGCAGCGGCTGCGGATTGTGCGTCAGCGCGGAGATCAGGAGATTGTCCGTCTCGGTCACCGTCCGATGCGGCTGATGCGCGATCCGGTCGCCAAGCACCCACTCGTCGAAAAAGCGTCCTGCCATCAGCAAGCCCCCCGGGTGCACAGAACCCGTTCGTCCCGAGCGTAGTCGAGGGGCGCACACGAGGCGTCAGTGCCCCCGCCCCTCGACCCTTCGACTTCGCTCAGGGGAGCCTTCGCTCGGGACGAACGAGGATTTTCCAAGTGGACCATGTTCACTCCCCCTTCTCCACCTTCACCAGCATCGTTCCCTCGGTCACCTGCGCGCCCTCGGCCACCGCAAGCTCCGCCACCACCCCGTCGAACGGCGCGGCCATGCTGTGCTCCATCTTCATCGCCTCGAGCGTGACCAGCTTCTGCCCCTTGGCGACGCGGTCCCCCTGCCGAACATCCACCGAGATCACCCGGCCAGGCATCGGCGATAGCAAAGTGCCGTCGCCCGCCGCGCCCCCTGCCCCCGCTGCGGCTTCGGTAAAGGCGAAGCCGTACGCATCACCGCCGTCGAAGACGTAGATCTGGCCCTCGTACGGCGGAGCGGGCCTGTCCCCGAATGTCGTGGGCAGGCCGCGATCCTCCGTCGCAAAGTCGTTGCGCCCATCGATGCTGACCTCATACGTCCCGCCGGAAGGCGAGACGAGCACCTCGTACATCGTCCCGGCGCTCCGCACTGTGAGCCGGGCGGGCACGGTGGGCGCGTTCAAGCGAAATCCGAAGAGACCGTCGGGAGCGTTGTTCCAGGGGTCGCCGGGCCACCGGTACTTCGCGTCCTCGAATTCCTCGGTCCGCCAACTCACCGCGGCCATCAGTGCCCGGTCGCTCATCGCCGGCCCCAGCAGCCGGTCGAGCCGCTCGGGGATGAAGCCGGTGTGCACCTCGCCGGCTGCGAACGACGGGTCCTCGCAGCACCGCCTCAGGAACCCTGCATTGGTCCGTACCGGCCACACCTCGGTGTCGCCGCACGCCCGATGCAGCTTTGCCAGAGCCTCCTGGCGCGTGGCGCCGGAGACGATCAGCTTGGCGATCATCGGGTCGTAGAAGGGCGTGATTTCGTCGCCCTGCGCCACGCCCGTGTCGATCCGCGCTTCGCCGGAAAGTTGAAAGTGATCCAGCTTGCCGGTCGAAGGCAGGAAGCCGCTCAGCGGATCCTCGGCATAAAGCCGCGCCTCCATCGCCCAGCCGCGGATCTGGAGCTGGTCCTGACGCAGCGGCAACGGCTCTCCCGACGCCACCCTGAGCTGCCACTCCACCAGATCCTGGCCGGTAATCTCCTCGGTCACCGGATGCTCGACCTGGAGCCGCGTGTTCATTTCCATGAACCACACCCGGTCCGGTCGCAGCCCCTCCGAGGCATCGGCGATGAACTCGATCGTTCCCGCGCCGACATAATCCACCGCCCGCGCCGCCTTCACGGCCGCGTCGCACACCGCCGCCCGGGTGGCGTCGTCCATCCCCGGCGCCGGCGCTTCCTCGATTACCTTCTGGTGCCGCCGCTGCAGCGAACAATCCCGCTCGAACAGGTGCACCACTTGGCCCTGCGTATCGCCGAACACCTGCACCTCGATATGCCGCGGCCGCAGGATGTATTTCTCGATCAGCACCCGATCATCGCCGAACGACGCCGCCGCCTCGCGCTTGCAGCTCTGCAGCATGTCGGCGAACTCCGCCGACGCGTTCACCCGCCGCATGCCCTTGCCGCCGCCGCCGGCCACCGCCTTGATCAGCACCGGATAGCCGATCGCATCCGCCTCCGCCTGAAGCCGCTCCGGCGCCTGATCCTCGCCAAGGTAGCCCGGCGTCACCGGCACCCCAGCCTCGATCATCAGCGTCTTAGCCGCATCCTTGAGCCCCATCGCCCGGATCGAGTGCGCGGAAGGGCCCACCCAGATCAGCCCCGCCGCGGTGACAGCCTCGGCGAACGCGGCGTTCTCCGAAAGGAACCCATAGCCCGGGTGAATAGCCTCGGCCCCGCTCGCCTTCGCGGCGGCAATGATCTTCTCCCCAACGAGATAGCTCTCCCGCGCCGCGGACGGCCCGATATGCACCGCGTCATCCGCCTCGCGAACATGCAGCGCATTGCGGTCCGCATCGGAAAACACAGCCACCGTGCGCACGCCAAGCCGCCGCGCCGTGCGAATGATCCGGCAAGCAATCTCGCCCCGGTTGGCGATTAGGAGGGACTTAATCATCGGAACATCCAAAATCCTCCCCCAGCTTGCTGGGGGAGGGGGACCATGCAAAGCATGGTGGAGGGGCCGCGCCAAAGGCGCGGATCGGAGCGAGTCACATGCTCAAAGGCACCGGCAAATCCTATCGCCGCGCGCGCGAACTTCGGCGCACGATGAGTTTGCCGGAGGTGCTGCTCTGGCAGCAGCTGCGAAAACGCCAAATCGGCTTGCACTGGCGCAAACAGCATCCCGCGGGGCCATACGACCTCGACTTCTACTGCGAGGCTGCGAAGCTGTGCGTTGAGGTGGACGGCGAAGCGCACGAGCGGGGAGACCGGCCAGAGCGCGACAAGAGACGGGACGCGTGGCTTGCAGACCAAGGCATTACGACGTTGCGCATTCCCGCCAGCGAAATTCTCGGTAACCTGGAAGGGGTCCTGCTCCACATTGGCGAGACCGCACGCTGCCTCACCAAATCCTCCCCCAACGGGGGAGGTGGCAGGCCGCAGGCCTGACGGAGGGGCCGGCGGCGGTGCAACCGACGCCGGTGGCGTCGGCCCCTCCACCGTCCTGCGGACGGTCCCCCTCCCCCTGCTGCGCCGGGGGAGGATTTTGGTGAAGCCCTCCCTCATCACATCCGGAACAACCCGAATTGCGCCCGCTCGGCGATCGGCGCGTTCAGGCACGCGCTGAACGCCAACCCAAGCACGTCACGCGTCTGGACCGGGTCGATGATGCCGTCGTCCCACAGCCGCGCGGTGGCGTGATACGGGTTGCCCTCGTCCTCATACCTTTGCCGGATCGGCGCCTTGAACGCCTCCGCTTCCTCGGCCGTCCAGCGCTCCGCATCCTTGTGCACCGTGGCCAGCACGCTCGCCGCCTGCTCGCCACCCATCACGCTGATCCGCGAATTCGGCCAGGTGAACAAAAACCGCGGCCCGAATGCTCGCCCGTTCATGCCGTAATTCCCAGCGCCGAAGCTGCCGCCGATCAGCACCGTCACCTTGGGCACCTGCGCGGTCGCAACCGCCGTCACCAGCTTGGCGCCGTCCTTGGCGATTCCGCCCGCTTCGTATTTGCCGCCGACAATGAATCCGGAGATGTTCTGCAGGAACAACAACGGGGTCCGCCGCTGGCACGCCAGCTCGATGAAGTGCGCGCCCTTGAGCGCACTCTCCGAAAACAGGATGCCATTATTGGCCAGGATCGCCACCGGCATGCCCCAGATGCGCGCGAAGCCGCACACCAATGTGGTGCCGTACAGCGGCTTGAACTCGTGAAAGTCGGAGCCGTCGACGATCCGTCCGATCACCTCGTGCACGTCATAGGGCGTGCGCACGTCGTCCGGGATGATCCCATACAAGTCCTGCGGGTCGAGCTTCGGCGCCACCGGCTCCGCAAGGTCGAGATCGTGGCGCTTCACCGTGTTCAGCCGCGCCACAATGCTGCGCACAATCGACAGCGCATGTTCGTCGTTGTCGGCCAGGTGATCGACCACGCCCGAACGCCGCGCATGGAGATCGCCGCCGCCCAGATCCTCGGCCGAAATCACCTCCCCCGTCGCCGCCTTCACCAAAGGCGGACCGCCAAGGAAGATGGTGCCCTGGTTGCGAACGATCACGCTTTCGTCGCTCATCGCCGGCACATAGGCGCCGCCCGCCGTGCAGCTTCCCATCACGCAGGCGATCTGCGCGATGCCGGCCGCCGACATCTGCGCCTGGTTGAAGAAGATTCGCCCGAAATGCTCCTTGTCGGGAAACACCTCCGCCTGGTGCGGCAGGTTGGCGCCGCCGCTGTCGACCAGATAGACGCAGGGCAGCCGGTTCTCCCGCGCAATCTCCTGCGCGCGGATGTGCTTCTTCACGGTCAGCGGGAAATAGGCGCCGCCCTTCACCGTAGGATCGTTGGCGACGATCATGCACTCGCGCCCCGACACCCGGCCGACACCCGTGATCATCCCCGCCCCGGGCGCCTCGTCGCCATACATGCCGTGGGCGGCAAGCTGGCCGACCTCCAGGAAGGGCGCGCCCGGATCGAGCAGCCGCCCCACGCGGTCGCGCGGCAGCAGCTTGCCCCGGCCTACATGCCGCTCGCGATGCTTCTCCGAACCGCCAAGCGCCGCCTGGCCGACCCGCCCCCGCAATTCCTCGGCAAGCGCGCGATTGTGCGCGTCATAGCGCCGGGCCTTCTCGTCTCCGGGATCATGCCGGCTGGTCAGCACGGGGGGGCTCACGCTTGCTTACGCTCCTTTGCTCGCACGGCTCCGCGCCGCATCTCGGCCCCGCGTTAGACTGGGCAGCGCTTGCTGAAAAGCGCGAAGCGCAACGGGCGGTGTTGATGTCGGCGCGGAGCCGGTCCTATATCGTTCCTAACTTAAGTAAGCTTCGCGAAGGAATTCACCCATGAAGGCTTCCGTTCTTGCCGCCGCACTGCTCGGCGGCTCCCTGCTGGCGAACCTCGCCGCATGCAATTCGCCCATGACCCAGCAACAGACCGCCGCCGCGCCCGCCAACGCCGGCACCGCCATCGGCATCGATCCCGCCGCCATGGACAAAACAGTAAAGCCGGGCGACGATTTCTACGGCTTCGCAAACGGCGGCTGGATGAAGACCGCCGAGATCCCGGCCGACCGTTCCTCCACCGGCTCCTTCTACGTCGCGTATCTGGAAACGGAGAAGCACAACCGCGAGCTGATCGATTCGATTACCAAAGCGAACCCTGCCGCCAACACGAACGAAGGCCGCATCGCTGCTTTCTACAAGGCCTATATGGACCAGGCGGCAATCGACCGCGCCGGCTTGGCGCCGATCAAGGCCGATCTGGACGCCTACGCAGCAATCGCCGACAAGGCCGCGTTGTCACGCACCCTCGGCGCCAACCTGCGCGCCGACGTCGATCCCCTGAACGCCACCGATTTCGAGACGCAGAATTTGTTCGGGGTGTTCGTGACTCAGGGCCTCGCCACGCCCGGCGAGACCCTGCCCTACCTTCTCCAGGGCGGCCTCGGCCTGCCTGAGCGTGAATATTATCTCTCCGCCGATCCCAAGATGGCCGACATCCGGGCTAAGTACAAAACCTACATCGCCCAACTCTTCACCGCCGCCGGCATCCCCGACGGCGCGGCCAAGGCAGGGCGCATCTTCGACCTCGAAACCAAGATCGCCAAGGCCCACGCCACCCGCGACGAAAGCGGCGATTTCGCCAAATCGGCCGCGGTGTGGAGCCGCGCCGATTTCGACGCCAAGGCGCCGGGCATCGACTGGAACCAGTTCTTCGCCGCCGCCCAGCTCGCCAACCAGAACAAGTTCGCCGCCTACCACGCCGGCGCAATCCCCCGCCTCTCCGCCCTCGTCGCGTCCGAGCCTTTGGACTCCTGGAAGGACTGGCTCGCCTTTCACCAGATCAACAGCCACGCCTCCGTTTTGCCGGGCAAGGTCGACGCCGCCTCCTTCGCCTTCAACGGCACGGTGCTGAACGGCACGCCGCAGCAGCTCAGCCGCGATCGCCGCGCTTTGGCCGCGGTCAACGCCGCGCTCGGCGACGCGATGGGCAAGGCGTATGCGGACAAATACTTCCCCGCCTCCGCCAAGGCGGAAGTGCAATCCATGGTGGACAACATCAAGTCGGCCTTCGGCGCCCGCGTGCAGGCGATCGACTGGATGGAGCCCGCCACCAAGAAGGAGGCGCTCGCCAAGGTGGAGTCGATCCAGGTCGGCGTCGGCTACCCCGACGTCTGGCGCGATTACGGCAGCTTCGCCGTCGCGCCGGACAATGTCTACGCCAACACGGTCGGCGCCGAGCGGGCCGAATATGCCCATCAACTTTCCAAGCTCGGCAAGCCGATGGACAAAGGCGAATGGTGGATGACTCCGCAAACGGTGAACGCGGTCAACCTCCCCGTCCAGAACGCGCTCAACTTCCCGGCCGGAATCCTCCAGCGCCCGTTCTTCGATCCCTCCGCCGATCCTGCTTACAATTACGGCGCGGTCGGCGCGGTGATCGGCCATGAGATCAGCCACAGCTTCGACAATAACGGCGCCGCGTTCGATTCCACCGGCCTGCTCAGGAACTGGTGGACGCCCAAGGACCTCGCCCGCTTCGGCCAGCAAGGCGATGCCCTCGCCGCCCAGTATGACAGCTACGCGCCCTTCCCGGACCTCAAGGTCAACGGCAAGCTCACCCTCGGTGAAAACATCGCCGACGTCGCCGGCCTCGCCGCCGCCTACGACGCCTACCGCAAATCGCTGGGCGGCAAGGAAGCGCCGGTGATCGGCGGCTATACCGGCGACCAGCGCTTCTTCATCGCCTACGCCCAGGCCTGGGCCTCCAAGATGCGCGAACCCGCTTTGCGCGCCCGCATCGCTACCGACGGCCACGCGCCGGGCCAGTATCGCGCGCTGACGGTGCGGAATTTGGATGCCTGGTACAAAGCCTTCGACGTCAAGCCCGGCGACAAGCTGTACCTGGCGCCGGAACAGCGCGTGAAAATCTGG
>DASWMM010000155.1:0-5014 GCA_036399755.1 Allosphingosinicella sp. | reverse complement strand
GCCTGCGCCGCCCAGGCCTCCGCCCAGCGCGCGTTCGACGAGGCGGTCAAATTCACCAAGGATCGCAAGGCCTTCGGCAAGACGGTGTTCGAGTTCCAGAACACCAAGTTCACCCTCGCCGACCTCGCGGCCAAGCTCCAGGTCGGCTGGGCGCATCTCGACTGGGCGATCGCCCGCCACGTCCGCGGCGAGCTCAACGCCGCCGAGGCTTCCGCCGCCAAGCTCTGGCACACCGAGCTGCAATGGGAAGCCTGCGACGCCTCGCTCCAGCTTCACGGCGGGGCTGGCTACATGAACGAATATCTCATCGCCCGCCTGTGGCGCGACGCCCGGGTGACCCGCATCTTCGGCGGCACCAACGAGATCATGAAGGAAGTGATCGGCCGCTCGCTCTAGCCGTCCGCATTGTCGAAGAGACGTATCTCGACGGCTGCCGGATCGAAGCCGTCGAGCAGCCGCGCGTGAACGCCCATTTTGCCGAAATCCTCGCCCAGCGTCTGCCAGTGCGTGCCGCAGCCGCAGACCGGGCAATGGTGGATGCCGATCATCCGGTCGCCCCAGACATAGGCGACCGTCTCCCCCTCCACCCGCACGTCCGCGTCCGGATAATACGCCACCAGCCAGCCGGTCTTTCGGCAAAGCGAGCAGTTGCACGAGCCGACCCATTCGGGCGCAGCCGGCACTTGGATGCGAACGGCGCCGCAGTGGCAACTTCCTTGAACCGGCATGGCGGCACTCCCCCTTCCCGTCCCCTAGCACGACGGCGGCGCCGCTTTAAGACGGGAGCCGCCATGAAAGCCGCGCCCTTCCCTCTGTCGCCAAAGTGTCATAATCGGGCGGCCTCTCACCCGGAGCCGACCCATTCGACAGATCGCCGCCCTTCCCTACCGCGCTCGAAGTTCGGCGATCGATGCGCCGGTCAGCATATTGCTGATCACCTCGCGCGAATCGAAGCGTTGGGTGATCCCCAAGGGCAACGGCATGGGCGGGCTTGCGCCGCACACCGCGGCGTCGGTCGAGGCCGAGGAAGAAGCGGGGGTGCGCGGCGCGGTCTGTCCGACGCCGCTCGGCTCCTACCAATATCGTAAAAAGCGCCGCAACGGCGCCTCCTTGATGCTCGACGTCGACGTGTTTCCGCTCTGCGTCACGCAGGAGCTCGACAGCTGGAAGGAAAGCCACGAGCGCGAGCGGCGCTGGTTCACCCTCGCCGACGCCGCCGAGGCGGTGGAGGAGGAGGATCTTGCCGACCTCATCCGATCGTTCAACGCCTCCGAATTCAACAATGCCGCCCGGCGCTCGGTGCTCGGGGCGGTTGCCGACAAATCGAAAGTAGGTCCGATGTTCGCCTGGTTCCAACGCCTGCTGCCCAAGACGGGCAACTTCTTCGAACTGTTCGAAGCCCATGCGGTGAGCATCGTCGCCGCCGCCAATGCCACCGGCCGGCTGCTCGAGGGCGGCAGCGGTATGAAGGACCATATCCGCGAAATCCACGAGCGCGAGCACGATGCCGACAACATCATCCGCGAAGTGCTGACCACCGTCCGCCGCACCTTCCTCACCCCGTTCGACCGCGGCGCGATCACCAGCCTGATCGCGTCGATGGACGATGCGGTGGACGAGATGCACGCCGCGGCGTCAGCGATCGAGCTCTATGAGCTCACCGAATTCGAGCAGGAGATGAAGGACATTGCGGCGATCATCGTCGATGCCGCGCGCCTTACCGCCGAGGCGATGCCGCTGCTGCGCGATGTCGGCCGCAACGGCGGGCGCCTCCATGAGCTGACCGAGCGGCTGGTGCGCATGGAGGGTCATGCCGACGTTCTCCACGCCGCCGGCCTGAAGAGCGCCTTCCAGCGCTACGGCGCCACCGACACCCTCCGCTTCATCGTCGCGCGCGAAATCTACAAGCATCTCGAGCGCATCGTCGACAGCTTCGAGGACGTGGCGAACGAGATCGACGGCATCGTCATCGATCACTCCTGAGGGGCGCGACACATGCACGAGCTCGCGCTGCCGCTGCTGGTCGGCCTCATCTTCCTTGCCCTGGCATTCGACTTCCTGAACGGCCTCCACGACGCCGCCAACTCGATCGCAACCGTGGTCGCGACGCGGCTGCTCGGCCCGGTGCAGGCAGTGGCGTTCGCCGCCTTTTTCAACTTCGCGGCCTATTTCCTGATGCTGGCCTTTCCAAGCCTCCACAAGGTGGCCGACACGATCGGCAAGGGGCTGATCGACAAGGATCTGGTGACGCCCGCGGTGGTGTTCGGGGCGCTGGTCGGCGCGATGTTCTGGAACGTCGTGACGTGGCTCAAGGGCATTCCGTCCTCGTCCAGCCACGCTTTGGTCGGCGGCCTGCTCGGCTCGGGCGTCGCCCATGCCGGGCTCACCGGTGTGCAGTGGACCGGCCTCAACAAGACGCTGATCGCCATCGTTCTGTCGCCCACGCTCGGCATGGTCTTGGCGATGCTGATCATGCTGGTGTCGAGCTGGTTTGCGGTCCGCGCCACGGCAAACCGGGCGGAGCGAACCTTTCGCGGTCTGCACCTGGTCTCCTCCGCGGCCTATTCTCTCGGACACGGCCTTAACGATGCGCAGAAAACCATGGGGATCATCACCGTCCTTCTTTACTCCACCGGCTACCTGCACGGCGATTTCGAGGTGCCGCACTGGGTGGCGATAAGCTGCTACATCGCGATCGGCCTCGGTACGTTGATGGGCGGCTGGAAGATCATCGAAACAATGGGCTCGCGGATCAC
Organism: Allosphingosinicella sp.; assembly: GCA_036399755.1. Classification (GTDB taxonomy): domain Bacteria; phylum Pseudomonadota; class Alphaproteobacteria; order Sphingomonadales; family Sphingomonadaceae; genus Allosphingosinicella. The sequence continues at coordinate 2,258 of DASWMM010000155.1, read as the reverse complement.
CAAGCTGTCGCAGCATCAGGGCTTCAGCGCTTCGGCGGGCGGTTCGATCATGCTGTTCACCGCCTCGGCGCTCGGCATCCCGGTTTCCACCACCCACACGATCACCGGCTCGATCATCGGCGCGGGCGTGGCGCGGCGCGCCTCCGCGGTGCGCTGGGGCGTGGCGGGCAACGTCGTCGCGGCCTGGGTGATCACCATCCCCGCCTCGGCGGCGGTCGGCGCGCTGTTCTACTCGATCACCCTGCTCTTCTAACCCTTCATCGCCGGTACAGGCGGAGCGGCGCAGGGCCGAAGGCCCGGACCGGAGCAGATGATGATCATGAGCAAGCGCGCATTTCTTGGGGGCAGCCTTGCCGCTCTGTTCGGCGGCTCGGGGTGCGCACCAGAAGTGAAGGAAGGCAAGGCCGAGAGCTTTGAGGTTACGAAGACGCCGGAGCAGTGGCGCGCCATCCTCAGCCCCGAACAATATGCGGTGCTGCGTGAGGCGAGCACGGAACGCTCCGGCTCAAGCCCGCTTAACGCCGAGAAGCGCCACGGCGTCTTCGCCTGTGCCGGGTGCGCGCTGCCGCTCTACAGCTCGGAGGCGAAGTTCGAGAGCGGCACCGGCTGGCCGAGCTTCACCGCGCCGCTGCCCGATGCGGTGCGCACCAAGCCCGACCGCGGCCTGTTCGGCACCCGCACCGAAGTGCATTGCCGGCGCTGCGGCGGCCATACCGGGCACGTCTTCGACGACGGCCCGCCGCCCACCGGTCAGCGTTTCTGCATGAACGGCGCGGCCCTCACCTTCACGCCGGCGTGATCGCGTTGGGTTGCACGTTGCGTCCTCGGCCGCCCTTGACGTAAGAGGCGGCGGGGGTACCCGAGTGGGAAATCACGTGACTTTTGCGGACTTTACGGACGGTGCGGTTGCCGCGCCGTTGCCGCGCCCGTCCGGTTTTTCGCTCTGGTGGACCGAGGTGAGGGAGTCGCTACGCAGGCGTGGTGGCTCGGCCGTGCTGGTGATCATCCTTCATGCCCTGCTGCTTCTCCTGCTCCTGAAGCTGGCGCCGCCGTTTAAGGAGCCGGTGCGGATGGCGCCGCCGACCACCGTGACTTTGGTCCGGGGCGAGGAAGCCGCGCCCGCCGAAGCGCCCAAACCCGCCGAGGAGCCGAAGCCGGCCAGCGGCGGTGCGCCGGCACAGGCCGCCGCCAAGCTCCCGCCCGCCCCTACGCTCAAGCCCCAGCCCCGGCCCATGCCCCAGCAGCCGGCGACGGAACCATTGAAGCTTTGGGACGGGATGGAGAAGTTCAACCTCGCCAACGTCCCGTCCGCCGGCCCCGCACGCAACGCGGGCAGGCCTGGGGCAAGCGCCGGAACGGGAGACTCCGTGGTCGGCACCGCACCGGGTGGACAGCCGCTCTACGCCGCGCAATGGCACCGCAAGCCGACCAATGCCGAGCTGGTCACCTATCTTCCAGCGCGACCGCAGAACGGCTGGGGCATGGTCGCCTGCCGCACGGTGGAGGACTATCGCGTGGAGGATTGCCGCGAGGTCGGCCAGTCGCCCGCCGGCTCCGGACTGTCGCGCGCGGTGCGCATGGCGGCCTGGCAGTTCCGGGTGCGCCCGCCCCGGCTTGGCGGGAAATCGATGGTTGGCGAATGGGTGCGAATTCGCATCGATTGGGTGGAAGGCGTGCCCCGCTAGCCACAAAGAACCGGCCCCTTCCCTGCCCCCGTCACGCCATGGCGCCGCCACAATAGGCCGTGACGTTGACGCTGCTTCAAACGGGGGGAACCGGACATGAAATCGACTCGCAGGATGATGGCGCTTGCGCTGGTGACGGCGCAGATAGCGGCGGGCGCGGCGCCGGCGATGGCGGCGGACGTCACGCGGCACGAGCAGTTCACCGACACCGGCCGCGGCGCCTTTGCCGGAGTGCGTTTCAGGATGCCGCTCGGCGGAAGCTCCGGCGGCGAAAGCCGGCCGCGGCTTGCTCTGACGCTGACGCCGACCGCCTTCAGCCGGGTCGGCGCGCGTACCGCGAGCAGCATGGGCGAAGGCCTGGAACTCGGCTTCTCGCCGGGGAGCAAGGCGGAGCTGACCCTGTCCGGCCAGCGGCTCGACCGAATGGCCTTGTTCGTCAAGCCGCGCGAAGACCCGCGGGCGAACGTTTCAACGGTTGCCAAGGTGGCGATCGTCGCCGGCGTGGTGGTGGTGGTCGGCGCGGTGGCCTGGTACCATGTTGTCAGCGAGGCGAGCTGCTTCCATGGCGGCGGC
>DASWMM010000154.1:0-1586 GCA_036399755.1 Allosphingosinicella sp. | reverse complement strand
CGTGGAACACCGGGATGTTCATCCGCGCCTTCAACTCCTGCTCGATGATGAAGCAGGCCGGGGCGGCGATGTCTTCCAGGTTGATCCCGCCGAAGCTCGGCTCGAGGAGAGCGACGGCGTTGATGAAGGCGTCGGTGTCTTCCGTGTCCACTTCGATATCGATCGAATCGACGTCGGCGAAGCGCTTGAACAGCACCGCCTTGCCTTCCATCACCGGCTTAGAGGCAAGAGCGCCAAGATTGCCGAGGCCGAGAATGGCGGTGCCGTTTGAGATCACCGCGACCAGATTGCCCTTGGCGGTATATTCATAGGCTTTGCCCGGATCTTCGGCGATCGCCCGCACCGGCACCGCGACGCCCGGCGAATAGGCCAGGGAAAGGTCGCGTTGGGTCGCCATCGGCTTGGACGCGACGATCTCGATCTTCCCGGGCCTGCCCTGCGAGTGGAAGTCGAGGGCTTCCTGATCGGAAAATTTGATGTTGCTCTCGCTCATGGCCGGGCCTTTTCGTAACGTAATCGGGTCGTGGCCGCTTTTGGCCTCAGGGGCTGAACGGAGCAACCCGCCACAGGTTCACCGCGATTAGCTGGGGACAAAGCCCAATTGGACGTTCCGCTTTGCGGCCCGAGCCTTTACCCTGAACCACATGGCCACCAAGGCGAAGACCGACAGCGCAGCCCCCTCACCGATGATGGCGCAATATCTTGCCATCAAGGCGGAAGCGCCCGATTGCCTGCTCTTCTACCGGATGGGCGATTTCTTCGAACTGTTCTTCGACGACGCCAAGGCCGCCGCCCAGTGCCTCGACATCGCGCTCACCGCTCGGGGTGAGCATGACGGCGCGCCGATCCCGATGTGCGGTGTGCCGGTGCACGCGGCGGAGGCCTATCTCGCCCGGCTGATCAGGGGCGGCCACCGAGTCGCGATCGCCGAGCAGACGGAGAGCCCCGCCGAAGCCAAGAAGCGCGGCGGCAAATCGGTCGTCAACCGCGCCATTGTCCGCGTGGTCACCGCGGGGACGCTGACCGAGGAGGCCCTGCTCGACTCGCGCGCCTCCAACTGGCTGGTCGCTGTGGCGCGCGCCGGGGAACGCTGCGGCCTTGCCGCCGCCGACATCTCGACTGGCCGTTTCGAGCTTGGCTCCGTCGCGGCCGCGAACCTCGACGCGGAACTGGCCCGGCTGGCGGCGGCGGAGGTCATCACCCAAAACGAGCGCGGCGGCTTCGACTCCCTTGCCGCCGAGAAGCGCCTCAAGGAGCGCTTCGGGGTCGCCACCCTGGACGGCTTCGGCAGCTTCGATCGCGCCGCCCTCTGCGCCGCCGGCGGGCTGCTTTCCTATCTCGACGACATCTCGCGCGAATCGATCACCTTCTTGCGCCCGCCCGTGCTCCGCTCGGCCGGCGACCATATGATGATCGACGCCGCCACGCGGGAAAGCCTCGAACTGACCTGCGCCGCGACCGGCGGCCGCGCCGGAAGCCTGCTCCACGCCGTCGACCGCACCGTTACCGGCGCCGGCGCCCGCCTCCTCGCCGCCGACATCGGCGCGCCCCTGCTCGACCGCCCGCGCATTGAAGCCCGCCTCGAC
>DASWMM010000153.1:0-2177 GCA_036399755.1 Allosphingosinicella sp. | reverse complement strand
GATCCCCAGCCGCTTCGTCGCCGAACTCCCCCCCGCCAACATCCACCAGGAACAGACCATGAGCGGCGGCGAAAGCCTGTGGCGCGCCAACTGGTCCGAACACGCCGACCCCTTCGCCGACGTCTCGCGGGGGCAGACCCGCGGCCCGGGCTGGCGGCGCGCGGTGACCGGCGGCTTCGAACGCAATCCATCTCGGGTGGTGGAGGCCCGCGCCTCGGCAGTAAGCCTCGGCAACCCTGGCCGGGGGGACGTTTCAGTCGGCCAGCGCGTCTTCCACTCCAAATTCGGTTACGGCCAGGTGGCGGACATCGAAGGCAACAAACTGGAAATCGACTTCGAACATGCGGGACGGAAGCGGGTGCTCGACAGCTTTGTCGATCTTGCCTAGTATATTGAGAGCCACACTTTGCTAGCGGTTCGGGAGGAATGGCTATGGATGAGGATAATACATTCCCGCAGCTGATCGAGGCGCTTGCACATACTCAAGGATCGGCGCTCGCGCTGAACTATATCCTGATGGAGGTTGTTCGGTATCTCGCTCGACAAAGCGGGGATCCGGAAAAGCTTCTGTCGGGTCTGTACGAGGGTGTTTACGCCCGCCTTGACAATGCTCCCGCTGACAAGCCGCATAAACAAGCAGAGTTGGACATGATCGATACAGTCGATCGGTTCTTTGCAAATGCTAGAAAGTGGACGAATTAACCTAGCTAATGCAGCGCTTTTCATATTACCTTGTCGAAGAACAGGTGATCGCCGATCTGCGTTAGCGGGACCACGCCACGCGACCAAGCCGGCTGTACCGCCGTCGTGTGGTAGAACAGCGCTCCACCCGTCAGGTCGGCTGAGCGCCCCACCAAAACCTCCGCCGCGATGCGTTTGGCCGCGAGCCACTGGCGGTGCGTCGCGCCGCCCTCCGGCAGGTCTTCGATCGCCAGCATCAGGGCGCGGTTGGGGTCGTTTTTGTTCCAGCAGCTGAACTGCCAGGCGGCGCTGACCGTGTCGGTGACGTAGGTGCCGTGGGTTTTGGCGGCGCGGCGGTTGGCGATGACGTGGCCGACGGCGCGCATGCCTTCTTCGCCCTGGTTGCGGGCTTCGCCCCACATGGTGAGTGCCATCCAGTGGGCGTCGACGACGTCGATGTCCTCGTCCGAGATCGGGGCTTCCGCGGCTTCCGTGGGAGCGACCGCCGCTTGGTGCGTGCCGCGGGGCCGCAGGGCGTCGGGCTGGAGCGGGCGGGTCCATTCGCTCCAGTTGGAGGCGGCGGCGGCGGGTGCGGCAGGTTTGGCGGGCGCGGCGGCTTCGCCGCCGTCGCGGGCCTGGGCCGCGAAGACGATCAGGCCGCTCAACGCGGCGGCTGCCAGCCACTTCATCATCGCAAGATGCGCCTATCCCGCTCGGCAAAAAGCCTGCTCGAACAGGTCCATAGCATAAGCCGGGCGAAGCGTCACCCGCCCTTCCCCCGCCATTGGCGCCGCGGAACTAACGGCCCTTGTGGCGGATGTTCGAGGGGCGGCCGCGGCGGCCTTGCTGGTGCTTGCTCTTGTCCTCGCGCCGGCCGTCGCGCTTGAAGCCGCGCTTGCCGCCGGGGGCGGCATAGCTGCCGGACGCCTCGGGCAGCTCGAAGCGCAGGCCGCCGGACACCGGGTTGGCCTCGACCAGCCGCAGCTTGAGGCGCTGGCCCGAGGCGAAGGCGGTGTCGGTGTCTTCGCCGACCAAGGTATGGCTTGCCTCGTCGTAGCGGAAATATTCCGTGCCAAGCGTTGAGACCGGGACCAAGCCGTCGCCGCCAAGCCCTTCCACCGTTGCGAAAAATCCGAACGGCTGGACGCCGGTGATCCGGCAGTTGACCAGCTCGCCGACCCGCTCCGACAGATAGGCGGCGACGTAGCGGTCGAGCGTTTCGCGTTCTGCTTCCATGGCGCGGCGTTCAAGCTGGGAGATGAGCTCGCCGGTGACGTCCATGGCTTCGGCTTCGGAATTGCTCAGGCCGCTGTCCGCCACATCCGGTACAAGCCCGAAGGCGCGGACCAGGGAGCGGTGGACGATCAGATCGGCGTAGCGGCGGATCGGGCTTGTGAAGTGGGCGTAGGAGCCGAGCGCCAGGCCGAAATGGCCCTGGTTCTCCGGCGAGTAATAGGCTTGCGTCTGGCTGCGCAGGATCTGCTCCATCACCTGCG
>DASWMM010000152.1:0-2535 GCA_036399755.1 Allosphingosinicella sp. | reverse complement strand
GCCAGCGACTGCTCGCCGATATTGAAGGTGCGGGTGGCATCGGTCGGCGGTCCGTCCACCGATCCGTTGCCGGTGAGGCCGATGTTGAACTGCCGGAAGGCGACGAGATTGTCCCACACGCTGTCGAAGGTCGGCGCCAGCCAGGTCAGCGGCGCCGGCTTGTGCTTGTCGCCCCGGAAGCCGATCGGATAGAGTTCGTAATCGAGCGGAACCTGCGTGATGTTGATCCCGCGTCCGCCGACGCCCCAGTAGAAGGAGCCGGCCACGTTCGACGCGTCGCGGTCGACGTAGCGGATGCCCCACTCGAGCCTTGGCAGGAAGGAAATGCCCTCCGGCTTATATTCGAAATCGAGGCGCGCCTGCCAGTCGTCGCCCTTGGCGGTCGCGTAATCCTCGAAGAAGCCGCGATAGTCGTAGATCGCCGGGTTGGCGAAATCGAGGCCGCGGACCTGGTAGGTCGGCCCGGAACCGCCCGGCCGGCCGGTAAACCAGTCGACGCTGTAGTTCTTGGTGTTGATCTCGTAGTCGATGCTCTCGGTGCGCAGGTTGAACTCGCTGCTCGTGCGCGCGATGTCGCCGCTGATCCGAAGCGGCCCGCTGTCGTAGCGGCCGCCGACGGCAAATTGGTAGGTGTCGGTCCTGCGCTTCGTGGCGCCCTGGTAACCCCAGGTATGGTTGCCGCCGCAGCAGGCGGTCGGCTGGTTGACGGTGCCGCTGATGATCTTGTTCGTCCCCTCCTGGAAGACGATGTTCTCGTAGCTGGCGCCGCCCCAGAGGGGCTGGGCCCACATGCGGTCGCTGACCTCCTCGCGATAGCCCTGCCACAGGCCCTCGGCGTAGAATTCGAGCTCGGGGGAGGGACGCCACTGCAGCGCAGCGTTGATCGAAGGACGCGTGCGCTCGGCCTCAGCATATTGGATTTCGGGCCAATCGGGCGAGCGGCCGCCGGCGAGGTCGGCGATGAAGAAGCCGTGGCGGCGGACCGAATCGCGATAGTGGAAGCGGGTGTATGAGAAATTGATCAGCGCGCCCACCTCGCCGATGCCGGTGTCCCAGCGATTGGAGAGCAAAAGCTGCGCGCTCGGCTCGAAGTCCCGCGACTGGTTGGGGTAGACGCCCCAGACGGAGCCGGCGACCTGAGAGCCGTTGAAGTCGAACGGGCGGCGCGAGCGGACGTTGACGAGGCCGGCGATCCCGGCCTCGACCTGCTCCGCGGTGGAGGTCTTGAACGCCTCGATCGCGCTGATGCCGCCGGCCGGAAAGTCCTGGAGGGCAACCGAGCGGGTTTCGGCGGTGAAGATCTCCCGCCCATTATAGGTGGTCGCGTAGAAACGCTCGTCGAGGCCGCGAAGCAGCACGCGATTGGCCTCGCCGCCGCGCCGCTCGACCTGGATGCCGGGGATGCGCGCGGCGGTGTCGGAAACCGCGATGTCGGGCAGCTTGCCGATGTCCTCGGCCACGATGGCGTCGACCACCTGCTCCGAGTTGCGCTTGACGCTCTGGGCGGACTGGAGGCTGCGGCGCAGTCCGGTGACGACGATGGTCTCTTCGTCCTCCCCTGCAACTTCGCCCTCAGGCGACGCGGGCTGGCCGTCCGCAGGCGATTCCTGCGCCTCGAGACCGGCATCGGCCTGCGCGGCCGCGTTCGCATCCTGGGCGAAGGCGGGCGTTGCGAACAGGCTCATGGCCGCCGCGGACGTAGTGGTAAGGATGACGGATTTCAGGCGCATTTTACGAAGCCTCCCCCTGACGGCATGTATCGCCAAACCCTTTGCGGGCCTTGTTCTGAGCGCGATATATTCAGGGCATCCGAGCCCTGACAAGCCATTTGTCCGATTTATCGGCAGGTGTGGCGGCGGAGCCGCATCGCAAATCAACGCGGTTAGTCCCCGCGCCGCCTCCTATTCGCGGAACGCCGTCTCGCTCAGCCGCGTGATCGGGGTCAGGAGGTACTGGAGGATCGTCCGCTTGTCGCCGAGCAGGCTCACGTCCGCGACCATGCCCGGGCCGATCGGCAGCGCCGTCCCCAGCCGGTCCTTCAGCGCGTTGCTCGCGGTGCGCACCCGCACCGTGTAGAAGGTCTCGCCGGTCCGCTCCTCCAGCACCGCGTCGGGCGAGATGGCGATCACCTCGCCGTTCAGGGAGCCGTAGACGGACGGGTCGTAGGCGGTGATGCTGACCTTCGCCTTCTGGCCCATGCGCACGAAGGCGATGTCCTGCGGGCGCACCCGCACCTCGACCAGCAGGCTCTCCTCGGATGGCACGATCTCGACCAGCGGCGCCCCGGGCGCGACGGTGCCGCCGACGGTGGTGACGAGGACGCGGTTCACCCGCCCGGGCAGCGGCGCGCGCACCACCGTCCGCTCCATCCGCTCGGCAAGGGCGGGGATGGTCTTGCGACGGGCGGCGAGCTCGGCTTGGGCGGCGGAAAGCTCATTGGCGGCCTGGGCGCGCCAGTCCTGCATCTGGGTGGCGAGCGAGGAGCGCGCCTCGGCGACCGCGGCGCGGGCGCGCGAGATCGCCTCCATCTGCGAC
>DASWMM010000151.1:0-4398 GCA_036399755.1 Allosphingosinicella sp. | reverse complement strand
AAGCCGCTCAAGTATGGAAAGCGGCTCCCCCGCCGCGGTTGACAAGCGGGGCGCCCCTCCCCTAGAGGGCGCCGCCTACCCCGTGCCCAGATGGCGGAATTGGTAGACGCACCAGCTTCAGGTGCTGGCGCTCGCAAGGGCGTGGAGGTTCGAGTCCTCTTCTGGGCACCACCGTAAACCTACATTGGGTAAGGGCGAGGGCTGCCGCGAGGCGGCCCTTAAGCAGGATCGACCGCCCGGAATGCCCTTCGTGGGCGACACGGCGACGACCTCGACACGTTCCCGGATGCGCTCGGCCGCGGGCGCTTGCGTTCGTCAGCTTTGCCGTCAGCCAGGAGTCGCCGGCCTGCCGATCTTCCTGGAAGAGTGCGTTCTACCTGGGGCTGGCAGGGTCCACTTCAGTCGTTCAAGCGTCGGTGGGTCATGAGATGCTCCGTGGCCGGCTGCGCTTCATGCGGGTAGACGATCTTCATATTCGGCTTTGAGGCGGACGATCGCATCCCAGAAGGGCTCCGGCCGAGTCCCAGCGAGAGCGGCTTCGAGCACGTCAAGGTGCGCGTGCCAGCCCGGCGCGAAGTTCAGCAGGCTGGCCCGGTCGGGCACGCCGCGATGAACCACGGTGAGCAGCACTTCGCTCCCCCTGGGCGTCAGCTCGAACGAGACGCTGCCGCCGCCGGCACCCCATGCAATGGTCAGCGTGTGCGGGGGATCGACATCGATGATCCGGCTTTGCATCCTGTTCTCGCCCGAAGCGCCCGAAGCGCCCGACGGCCGCTGGCCCGGGGGATCCGTAAGCTCGTCGTTTCGCCAGATCAGTTCCACCGGCGAACCGGCCTCCATCTTCATCCGGCCGGCCGCGAACCAACGGCGCCGCAAGTCGTCCTCCGTCAGATAGGCCCACACCCGCTCGATCGGCCCGGGCAAAAGGCGTTGGATTCGTAGAGTCGTCGGCTCGATCAGCGCGCCGAAGCGATCAGCGTTCGCAACTTTGTTCATGCAACGTCTCCTTTGTCTTGTCCGGTGGTTGAATCCTCCTCCCGGAGAAGCTGCTCGAGCGTGTCCAGACGATCGGTCCAGAAGCGCTGGTAGGCGCCGAGCCATTCGAACGCGGAGGCGAGAGGCCCCGGCTCGAGTCGGCAGATGTGCGTGCGTCCGCGCACATGGCGCCGGACCAGACCGGCATTCTCCAGGGCCTTGATGTGCTTGGAAGCCGCGGCCAGCGAAAAGGCGAACGGCTGCGCGAGCTCACCGACCGTCCGCTCGCCGGCGGCCAATTGGCTCAGCATCTGCCTGCGGGCGGGGTCCCCCAGTGCGTGGAATACCGAGTTGAGTCGGGTGGGCAATTGTTCAACCATGAGGTTAAACATAAGCATGTGACGATGTATGTCAACCAAATGGTTGAATGTTACAGCGCGCGCAGAGCGGCTCCTTCCGCCCGCCGCGGCGCTGCCCTCGTGCTTTCCCCTGCGATCAACCCACGGCGTCTAGGATTAGGAAGCGAGGATTGTCGACGAAGTCCATGAACTCGCCGATGATCGCCTGGACAACGGGGCCCGGCATATCCTCGCTGGTGAAGCCCTCGAAATCAGGGATGTCGAACATCTCGACATAATCGCAGTCGGGCTCGCCCTCGCCCATGAGGAGCCCGCGAACCCGGTAGTTCGTGTACCCGGCCACATGGGGGAGGCCGCGCATCGCCGGGTAGTCGCGCGTCGTCACCCACGCCTCGAAGTCCCGCGGGGACGTGCTCGCCTTGAGGCGATACTGAACCAGGAGCTTTGTCATCGGGCCTCTCCTCCGTTTGGGGGAGCATGGGCGATCCGCTGTTGCATGACAACATACGCGGCCGCGTGACGAACCCCGGTCTTGTTCACACCCTAACGGTCATCCGCTTCGGCGGACGGGACGAAAGCAAGCTGGGCAAAGCGCCACGCGCGATTCCGGTCCCCAGGCCAGATCGTTGGCAGGTCGATGGGAAGCTCCGGAGGGCGAGCGGTCACTTGCGCGTGGATTACGCGCCCGGTTTCCCGAAGCCGGACCCTGGCGCCCGGGAAAAGCCGCTCCAGTTCGTCTTTCAGCTCCTGCGCCTCGTCCGAAACTTCATCCTTGTCGAGCTTGCGCGGTGCGCCATCGATGAGTTCCGCGGTCGCGGCGCGTACCCCGGTGATGCCGTCCTTCAAAATGCCGAAGGAGATCAGGCCCGCGGCGGCGGCATCCGCCCACCACAGGCCGAAACCGATCCCGATCACCCCGCCGATCGCGGCCACGCCGGTCATCCAGTCGGCCTTCTGCATATCGGCGTCGGTGTGCAGCACCTTGTCGTTGATGGCGCGGGCAACAGGCAGCTTCAAATGGCCGAGAATCATGGAAGGGATACTGCTCCACAGCAGCACCGCGATCATCGGCCAGCCCATCCAGATGTCCCGGCCAAAGGCGCGCATCGTGCCAACCGTCGGATGCTCCGCCATGGCGAGGGTCATCGTGGCTTCAAAGAGGAGGTAAACGCCCATCAGGGCCAGCGCGACGGCCGATACCGCGAACGCCACCCCGTTGACCCGATCGAAGCCGTAGTGGAACGCCGCGGTCGGCGCCTTCTCCTCCAGCCGCGCTGAAAGCAGGAAGACCAGCGGCGGGACGAAGCCGAGCATGTCCTCGATCCAAACCGTCTTCATCGCCTGGCTCGAGCCCATGACGACAAACATCAACGGGATCACCGTGGCGACCCAGGCGAGTGTCCAATATTCAAGCCTCCGGCCCTTGGCGATACCGGCTTCGACATGGGGCGGATAGGCGCGGATCATTGCGCTTCCGGCGCCGCGTTGCGGACTTCGCGCTCGACAAGCGCGACCCAGGCGTTCTCGCCATTGCGCAGCACGGGGGCGAGGCGGAACTCGGTTTTGCCCTGCATGTCGCGCCGCAACGGCGGCCCGATCGTCACCAGCTTTGCCCAAGGGCTCTTTTTCTCGAAACGGCCGATGACGAGGTCGAGTTCTCCCTGCTCGAGCTGGTCGAGCATCGGCTCGGCATCGCCCCGAATCAGCTCCGCTCTGGCTCCAGCGCTTTTCCCGATGCCGGCAAGCAATGCCGCAACCTGGGAACCGTCAGCGCCCTCCGGAGCGATCGTCACAAGGCCGACGCGAAAGACGCCCTGGCTCCGCACCCGTGCCAGCGTTCCCTCAGGATCCCGAGGAAAGTCACCGCAGGAGGCGGTCAGCAGCGCAAGGCAAAGCACGGACCAGTGGAATTTCATTTCGGCAGCAGAACTCTTTCAGCCCGGCGACCGTTCCGCGGGTCTCGATCGACGGACCGGCCTGACGCTTTCGGCACAGCCTAACTCATTGAATTAGGCGCTCTTGCGCGGCGCGCGGATTTGCTGTTATTGATGCAAATGACACCGGTGGCATAAGCCGGGCACGACACGAGAGACCGGCAGGAAGCCGGCGGCAATCGGTCACAGGAGAGATGAATTGAAGCGCATATCCCCCTTTGCGTGCACGGTTTCCACCGGCGCGCTGATCGTTTCCGCCTTTGCCGCCGCTCCGGCGCTTGCCGCGACAGGTGAGGGCGCTCCAGTGCTTCTCGCCGGCGCGCTCCAGGCTCAGCCTTCGCCGGATGCTGCCGAACTGCCGGTTGCCCAGACGCCGCCGGGCGAGGCCGCCGCCACTGAGGAAACGGTCTCCGACGGCGCCGCCGCCACGGGCGAAGCGCAGGCCGATGCGGCCGGCGAAGAGATCGTTGTCACCGGTTTCCGCGGTTCGCTTCAGAACGCCCTCAACCAGAAGCGCCGCTCGAACCAGATCATCGACGCGATCACCGCCGAGGACATCGCCGATTTCCCGGACGCCAACCTCGCCGAATCGATCCAGCGCCTTCCCGGCATTTCGATCGACCGCGACAATGGCGAGGGCCGCTCGATCACGGTGCGCGGCCTTGGCGGCGACTTCCAGCAGGTCCGTTTGAACGGCGCCGACGCGCTCGCCATTTCCGGCGGCAACGATTCAGGCTCGGGAGCCAACCGCTCGCGCGGCTTCGATTTCAACACCTTCGCGTCCGAACTGTTCGGCGGAATCACCGTTACCAAGACGACCTCCGCCGCGAACGACGAGGGCTCGCTCGGCGCGGTGATCGATCTCGTCACCGGACGCCCCCTGAACTTCAAGGAAGACCGTTATGCGATCGGCGGAGAAGCCGAGTATCGCGAGAATGGCGGCACCTTCAATCCGCGCTTCACCGCCCTGGTCTCGAAGCGCCTCGGCAGCCGCTTCGGAATCCTCGGTTCCTTCGCCTACCAGAAGCAGGACCAGCAGATCGACGCCTACCGCCGCACCGGCGGTCAGTCGGACCTCCTGTACCGCAATTCCCAGCACCTCGGGAAAACGCCCAACGTGTTCGGCTTCG
>DASWMM010000150.1:0-5701 GCA_036399755.1 Allosphingosinicella sp. | reverse complement strand
GATGGCGCTCGGCATGAAGAGCTTATGGGCCGCCGCGGCGACGGCTTGTGCGCTGGCGGGATGCGCCGCCGAGCCTGGGGCGGGGAGCGCAAGCGGTGCCACAGGGGCGCCGCTGCCGGCGATGTGGAAGGTCGCCGACTCGGACACGACGGTGTATCTGTTCGGCACCATCCACGCCTTGCCGAAGGGCCAGACCTGGCGCAGCCCGGCGTTCGAGCAGGCCCTGGCCAGCGCCGACGAATTGGTGCTGGAGATCGCCAACGCCGAAGATGCCGGCGCCGCCGGGGCGGCGATGATGAAGCTCGGGCTGACCGCCGGCCTGCCGCCGCTGCGCGAGCGGGTGCCGGAAGCGCGCCGCGCGGCATTGGACGACATGATCAAGGGCGCGGGTATCCCGGCCCAGGCGCTCGACCAAGTGGAGACCTGGACGGCGTCGGTGATCCTGCTTGGGGTGAGTTTCCAGCGCATGGGGCTCGACCCGGCGCTTGGCGTGGAAAAGGCGATTTCCGGACCGTTCAAGGCGAGCGGCAAGCCGGTGCGGGGGCTTGAAACGTTCGACGAGCAGTTCGGCTTCTTCGATACCTTGCCGGAGGAGCAGCAGCGCACCTTCCTGCTCGGCGTGCTGGACTCGCCCGAGGAAGCCAAGAAGCAGCTCGATGCAATGATCTTCGCCTGGGGGCGGGGCGACCAGGCGGGGTTGGCGAAAGCGTTCGCGGACGAGCAGAACTTGTCGCCGGAATTGCGCGAAGTGCTGCTTACCCGGCGCAATGCGAAGTGGGCGGAATGGCTCGACGCGCGGATGGACCGGCCGGGGACGGCGTTTGTCGCGGTCGGCGCGGGGCATCTGGCGGGCGAGGGTTCGGTGCAGGCGCTGCTCAAGGCGCGCGGGTATACGGCGAAGCGGGTGCAGTAACTCCAGTTCCTCCCCATCGAAGATGGGGAGGGGAACCATGCAAAGCATGGTGGAGGGGTAATTGCGATGGCCTCCGCCATCTCGTCTCGAACCTCCGCTGCCGAGCCAGCTACCCCTCCACCACCCTTCGGGTGGTTCCCCTCCCCACCGCTTCGCGGCAGGGAGGAACTGGAGAGCGCCGCGCCGCCGAGCCTTAGCCCTACCCTTAGCCTTAGCTTAGCCCTAGGCCCCCCCCTTCGCCTTGCCTTCGCACCGGCCCTCGGCTACAGGCGCCGCTCCCCCGTTCATGGTCATCCCTGGAGGCGTGCGCGCGGGTGTTTACAGCAACCCAAGATTTTTTGGAGACATGCATATGAGCGAACAGCTTACGCTGTCGGCCGAGACGCGCGAACGGGCTGGCAAGGGAGCCTCCCGTGCAATGCGTCGTGAAGGCCGCGTCCCCGCCGTCGTATACGGCAACAAGGAAGAGCCGCTGGCCATCCACCTCGAGGAGAAAGCCCTCATCAAGGCGATGTCCAAGGGCCACTTCATGAACTCGGTCGTGATGATCGAGGTCGCAAGTGGCGGCACCGCGCGCACCCTTCCCAAGGACGTTCAGTTCCACCCGGTCACCGACCGGCCGCTGCATGTCGATTTCCTGCGCATCTCCGAGCATTCGAGCGTGACGGTGAACGTGCCGATCCGCTTCGTCGACGAAGAGGAATGCCGCGGCCTGAAGCGCGGCGGCGCGCTTAACGCGGTTCGCCACGAGATCGAGTTCGTCTGCGACGCGGCCGAAATCCCCGACGAGATCGTGATCTCCTTGAAGGGCCTCAACATCGGCGATTCGCTGCACATCTCGGCGGTTAAGCTGCCCAAGGGCGTGACTCCGGCGATCACCGACCGCGACTTCACCATCGCAACCATCGTCCCCTCCTCGGGCTCCGTCATGGAAGCCGAAGACGCGGCAGAGGCGGAAGCGGAAGCCGAAGTGGCGGCCGACGAAGTTCCGGCCACCGACGCAACCCCCGGCGAAGAGGCAGAGGATCACCCCGCGCAGACGCAGGACTGATCCTTGTCGATACTCAGGCGGCTCGGCGCTTTCCTCCTCCCCCGGGAGGTGGAAGTGCCGGGCCAGCCACTTGGGGCGCCAGACGCCGATTACGAGGGGTTCGAGCCCGTGCAGATCTGGGTCGGCCTCGGCAATCCGGGCGCGCAATATGCGATGCACCGGCACAATGTCGGCTTCATGGCGGTGGACGCCATCGCCGCGACCCACAATTTCGAGCCCGCCAAGAAGGCCTTCCGCGGCTGGGCGCAGCAGGGCCGGATCGGCTCGACGCGCATCCTGCTTCTGAAGCCCGAAACCTTCATGAACGACAGCGGCCGCGCCGTGCGCGCGGCGATGGACTTCTTCAAGCGCGACGTCGGCGACATCACCGTATTCCACGACGAGCTCGACCTTGCCCCCTTCAAGATCAAGGTGAAGACCGGCGGCGGCACCGCGGGCCATAACGGCCTGCGCTCCACCGAAGCCCATGCCGGCAACGCGTTCAGGCGGGTGCGGATCGGCATCGGCCATCCCGGCCACAAGGACCGGGTGACCGGCCATGTCCTCGGCAATTACGCCAAGGCGGAAACCGACGATCTGGCGGACATGCTCGGGGCGATCGCGGCCGAAGCGCAGTGGCTGGCCGAGGGCGACGACGTTCGCTTCATGAACGAGGTCGCCCGCCGGCTGCAGGACTGATCGCGGCGCTTACTTGGGCAGCTTCGCCAGGGAGTTCGAGCACAGCTTCACCGCCTTGTCGAAGTCCGCGGCCCGGCCCGGATTGCGCCGGAGTTGGTTGCGGAAGCTTACCGCGGCCGAGACGGCGACGCCGCCGATCTGCTTCGGGCTGAGCTTTTGCGGGTTTGCCGCGAGCCGCGCCTGGAGAAGCGCGCGGCGGGCCATTGGCGAATAGGGGTTGTTGGCGGCAGCGCCGCTACGCTCCGCCTTGACCACAAAAGCGCCCGCGCAGCCGGCCCAGAACACCGGCGGGCTGGGCCCGGCGGCGACGGCCGGGGCAGCGCAGAGGGTTGCGAGGGCAAGCACGGAGATCAGACGCATACGCATGGAAACGCTCCTTTTGGGCGGCTTTCCCACGGCGCGCGGCGGCGGGCAATACCTGCGCGGTGACGGCAGCCGTCTGTTCCCCACAGGGACAGGTGGCGAATAGTGTGTATGCCGGCTTTTTCGCACTGCCGGCACAGGCGGACGTGCTACGACAGGCGGATGCTGATCCTTGCTCTCGCGGCCGCGATCGTGGGCCAATCCGCTCCGGCGGCAGCCGCCGAATGGTGGCTTGTCGAGGTGAAAAGGCCTCCAGTTAGCGATCTAACTGGGGCCATCTATGCGGATGCAAAATCGGTCGTCAGCAGCGGCGAGATAAAGCGTTTTGCCGGCACTGCAATAAGAGAGGGGCCGGTGGGCGGCGTGGCCCGCGCCGATTATCAGATGCAAATACGGTGCGCGACGAACGAGATCAGGGCCGCGAGCGCGCAGCTTTTCGATGCCGCGGGAGGGCGGCTCGCGCGCATCGATAATCCCAAAGGCTTCGTGCCGATCGAAGGCGGGACGATGCAGGGTTTCGCCCGGCTGATCTGCACTTCGGACCGCCAGGGGCTGACCCTTGTGCCGGAGGGGGTGAGCACGCAGGTGCACGCTGCCCGGATCTTCGCCGAAGCAAGCCTGGCTCCGCCGCCTTTACCGCCTCACCCGCCGGAAACGGCGGAGGAGATCGCGCGGACGCAGGAGATGATGCGCCGCATGCGCCAGGATAGGCTGGAGTCGAGTATGCGCAGCGATTTGGCCGACTCCTGCCGAAGTGCGCTGGATTGCCGCGACTTTGAAGGCAGGATCACGCCCGGCACTGTGGCGATCGACACGCCCGTCTGCGTTGAGATCAGAGGACAGCCGGAGCCGATGCGCAGTTGCCGCTTCGTTGCGCGTCATCTGGCAAGCGGACGCACCGTGTCCTGCTCCGTCGAGGAGCATGAGACCACCTGGGAGCATGGGACCGTCTGGACCCCACGCCGGCGGCCTGCGCCCCGGCCCGAGCCGCCTTCACCCGGGATCATGGTGCCATCGATTTCCTTGCCAGGCCCCAGCACGCTTGCCTGCACGGGCAGCATCGCCTCTCTCGCCTCCCCGTGAAGCAGAGGCCCGTGGATCGTCCGCTTCTCCTTGAGCCGCCGAGGGGAAGTTCGACGGGGCTGGTCTGAGGGCGCCCCAACCTCTATCCGGCGCCCATTCACTTTTCTGACAGGGCTTTTGGCAAAATGGGTTTTCGTTGCGGTATCGTCGGGCTTCCCAATGTCGGGAAATCCACTTTGTTCAACGCGCTGACCGAGACGGCGGCGGCGCAGGCGGCGAATTATCCCTTTTGCACCATTGAGCCCAATGTCGGCCGCGTCGCCGTGCCCGATCCGCGGCTGCAGGAGATCGCCCGTATCGGCAAGTCGGCGACGATTATCGAAACGCAGCTTGAGTTCGTCGACATTGCCGGCCTGGTGCGCGGCGCCTCGACCGGCGAGGGGCTCGGCAACCAGTTCCTCGGCAACATCCGCGAAGTGGACGCTATCGTCCATGTCCTGCGCTGCTTCGAGGAAGGCGACGTCACTCACGTCGAAGGCAAGGTGGATCCGATTGCCGACGCCGAGACGGTGGAGACCGAACTGATGCTGTCCGACCTCGAAAGCCTGGAGAAGCGGGTTCCGGCCCTCACCAAAAAGGCCACCCAGGGCGACAAGGAAGCCAAGGTCCAAGCCTCCGTTCTTGGCCAGGCGCTGGAGCTGTTGCGTCAGTCGAAGCCCGCGCGCTTGACCCAGCCGAAGGACGAGGAGGAAGCGAAGGCGCTGGAGCGCGCGCAATTGCTCACCGCCAAGCCGGTGCTTTACGTCTGCAACGTCGATGAAGGCGGTGCCGCGACCGGCAATGCGCACAGCGCGCGCGTCTTCGAGAAAGCGGCGGCCGAGGGCGCGGTGGCGGTGGTGATCTCCGCCGCGATCGAGGCCGAGATCGCGATGATGGCGTCCGAGGATCGGGCCGAGTTCCTGAAGGACCTCGGCCTCGCCGAGACCGGCCTGTCGCAAATTATCCGCGCCGGCTACGCGCTGCTCGATCTCATCACCTTCTTCACCGTCGGCCCCAAGGAAGCGCGCGCCTGGACTGTGGAAAAGGGCTCCAAGGCACCCCAGGCGGCCGGCGCTATCCACACCGATTTCGAGCGCGGCTTCATCCGCGCCGAGACCATGGCCTATGAGGATTACGTCGCCCATGGCGGCGAGGCTGGCGCCCGCGAAGCGGGCAAGTGGCGCTCCGAAGGCAAGGATTATGTGACAAAGGACGGCGACATCATGCTGTTCCGCTTCAACGTCTAGGCCTCTTCCGTCATTCCCGCGAAAGCGGGAATCCCGCTTGGGCGGAGCGGACGAGTGGAAGATAATGAAGCGGGACCCCCGCTTTCGCGGGGGTGACGGTTGAGAGGAGCGACATGAGAACTCTTGGCGCAAGCGGGCTCCAGACCCCTCCCCTGATCTTCGGCGGCAACGTGTTCGGGTGGACGGCCGACCGGGACACCAGCTTCGCGCTGCTCGACCGCTTCGTTGCGGCGGGCGGGACGATGATCGACACCGCCGACACCTATTCGGCCTGGGCGCCGGGCAACACGGGCGGCGAGAGCGAGACGATCATTGGCGAGTGGCTGCGCACACGCGGGCGGCGGGACGATGTGCTGATCTCGACCAAGGTGGGCTTTGCCGGCGGGC
>DASWMM010000149.1:0-8115 GCA_036399755.1 Allosphingosinicella sp. | reverse complement strand
CGCGCAATCGATCGAACGCGCGCTTGCCGCGGAGGCGCGGGCCAACGAAGCCGCGCGCGATGGGACCAGGACCATGGCGCAGGCCCTGCAGGACACGGCCCGCGCCGCCGAGCAGGCATGGTCCGAATATCGTGCCCGCTTTGCCGAGGTAGACCGGTCGCTCGGCCAGGCGCTGGTCCAGCTCACCGACGCGGCGGGAAGCCATGCCCAGAACCTCAACGAGCGCGTCGCCCAAATCGACACGGCGCTGGGCAACGGAATTGCCCAGCTTGCCGGCGCGCTCGAGCCGTTGACCACGTTGCGCGACACGGTGGAGGAACTTGCCGACGCCATGACGGGCCAGGCCCGCGAGGCGGCTGAATGATCGAAGGCGCAATCCGCCGCCGTCCCGCTGAGGAAGGCGAAAGCTATTTCATGTCGATGACCGACATGATGGTGGGCTTGCTGCTCATCTTCATCATCCTGCTCGTTTATTTCGCGCTCAACCTCCAGACCCGCACAGCCGAGCTGACGGGCGCCAATCAGGCCCGCAAGGAAATACTCGAAGATCTTCGGGAGTCGCTGAAGAACAAGGGCCTGCAGGTGGAGATCGACACGCAAACCGGCGTGCTGCGGCTTCCGGACGACGTGCTGTTCGACAAAGGCAAGTTCGAGCTCACCGCACAGGGGCAAAGCGCGGTGGAAAAGGTGGCTGCGGCGATGGCCGAAGTCCTGCCGTGCTTTACGTCCAGTCCGCTGTGCCGCGGCGACCGCAGTCCTCACCTCATCGATGCCGTGTTCGTGGAAGGCCATACCGACAAGGACGCGATGGCAGGCGCGATGAACAATTACGGCCTGTCCGCCAGCCGCGCCGAAGCCACTTTCTCGCGGCTGCTTTCGGCGCGGCCGCAGCTCAACGGCTTTCGCAACGCGCCGCCCGGCGAGCCCGGATCCGCCCCGATCCTGGGCCTCAGCGGCTATGGGCCCGACCGTCCGATCTCCAGCGGCGACGATGAGGTTGCCAAGAAGCGCAACCGCCGGATCGATCTTCGCTTCCTGATGGTGGCGCCGGGCTCCCACCGGCTGGACGAAGGCGTGCTGAGGCGGGGCGGATGACCGCCGTTAAAGAGGCAATCGCGCGGATGAACCGCCTCGCCGAGGCCGGTTTCCCCAAGGGCCCGACCACCCAGCCCGAAATCCAGAAGCAGTTGCACAAGTTCGATCAAGGGGTCGGCGCTGCCGAACCAACTGAGGATTTGCTGCCGTTTCTGGAGCGGTCCCGGAGCAAGGGCGTCGGGCATCTACGCCGGTTCGAATTGAACCGGGTGCTGCGCGGGGCTTGGTGCAACGCCGCCTTCGACGATTTCGGCATGGAAGCGGTGGATCGCGCCGATGGTGAGGGTAAGCGCAGCGCAGATCAGGCGCTCATTGAAGGCTATTTGAGCTATTTTCCCTATGACCGGCCAGTCATCGGGCGGTTCGCCAAGGCGGCACGGCGCGCCGCCGACCGGCATGCGTGGGCGTGGCGCAGGCGTTCGCAAAACTGGTACTTGTTCGATCCCGCCCACGGCCCCGCCCGGGTCGGCAGCGCGGTTGCCTCGGCGCAACCCGGCGAGGGAAGCGCCCTTCTTTCCGAAATCGGCCTGGGGCGCCAGATTGCCTCCACCCGCTTTGGCCGTGCGGCCTTTGTCGCGGGCTGCGGCGAAATCGCGGCGCGCCGCGGCGAGAAGGCAGCCCGCGCGCAATCGGGGCTGCTGCGGCTCTTTGATGCCGAAACGCAGGCAAGCGACCTCCCGCACCTCGTCCGGGCCCTGCTCGAACCCTGGGTGTCGGACAAGCCGGCGACGGTGCATCGCAAAGCCTTGTCCGCCTTTCTGATCGGCCAGGTTGGCGATCCGCGCATCGTGCCGCGCCGATGGGACAGCGTCTTGGCCGGCATGGCGCAAGCAGTCGGCGCGCAGCGGGCAGCCGCGATCGTCCAGGTGCTCAAGCGCTGGCTCACCGACGTCACGATGCGGGAGTTCTTCGCCGCCATCGCCAAAACCACCAACCGGCCCGACCAGTGGCGGGATCGAACGAATTTCTGGCTCGCCTATCTTGATGCGGGTTTGGTGCAAGATGCATGGCCGGCGCTTGGACGGCGGACGCGGCACGGGATCGAAAATCTGGCCGGCAAGAGCGGGGAGCGCCCGCCTTACGGCACCATGCGCGGTGGCCCGATTTCGTCATCGTCGATCATTATGCGCATCGGCGATCTGGTAATCGCCGAATGGAGCGACAACGGGTCCTGCCGCTTTTGGAGCATCAACGACCCCAAGGCGCCGGAGCGCTACGGCGAGGTCTACGATGGGCTGGCGCTTCGCACCACCGATGGCCGGGCTGACTTTGAATATCATGCGCACGTGCCAAGCCCCGGCTGGGAGGGGAAATTCGCCGGTGTGATCCACCGCCGCACGGGGGTTGCGCATCCTGAGCTTGGCCGCGGCTGGAGCCGCAATCAATGGTGAGCTTCCGCTTTGCCGCGACTCAGCTTGCCGATGGCGCGGAGCGGGTAGAGCTATTCGAGGATGTCGCCGGCGGGCTGTTCCGCCGCGCGAACAGCCGCATCGTTCCGGCGGGCGACTGGCCCAAACACGCGCCAAAGGCCGGCCTTGCCGCGCTTGCCGCCGCCCGCGCCGCCGCTGGTTCGTTCACGCTTGACCAGGACGAACAAGGCGTAACCCTGCCGCCGGAGGTTGCCGCCCGGCTTGATGAGGCGGATGCCCACGCACTGGGCCTGCCGCCGGCGACGCCGCTGACCCTGCAGCTGCGCTCCACCGGATCCCTGGCGGAGGGCACCATCCAGGTAGCGCGCAAGTGGATTCGCCGCGGCGGCGTGCCCGCGCGCGGCACCCGAACGGGCGCTCGGGTGGCGGAAGGCGGCGCCACCGGGCGGCTCGCCGAGCCCTTGTTCTCGGCCGCGGTCGCTGCTGAAAAGGTCAACGAAAGCAAGGACGAGGACGGCCGCAGGGCCGCCTTTGCGCAACTGCGCGAAACCCTTGGCGAAGAGATCGGCGCGGGGATCGAAGCAGACGGGTTCATTCAGCGCATCCGCATCGCTTACGCGACGAATTTTTCGCTGGATATGAAAACCAGCGCCGGTCGCTTCGATTTCGATCCGGTTCTTTTCGGGCGCCAGGTGCAAGAGGCTGAAGACGGCGACTTGGTCGACGAAAGCCAATCCTCGCTTCTCACCCCCGGCGAAAGCTTGGTCTTCCAAGCCCGCTTTCGTTCAAACGACACTGCGCGCCGAAGCTATCTGATGCCGGACGGGACGCTTCTTTTCCTGGATCCGTTGCTGGGCCGCGCGCTGGACGTGGTGCGCCAAAAACAAACGGCGCCTGCAGGGGAAAGGCGGGATTTTCTGCGCGCGCCGCAGCGTCAACTGCGCGAAGCGCTCGCGCTTGACGAAGGCGGCGACGACGAAGCGGCCGACCGGCTGTTCATCGAAACGCGGCAATTTTCCGACCGGGTCAGCGGCATCGAAGTTTGGCACAAGCCGGTGTTGCCGTGGATCAAGCCGAAGCCGAACAGCTGGCTTCCGGAAGCGTTCGGCCTGCGCGTCGGCGATCCTCCCGAAGAGCGCTACCTTCCCTTGGAGGCGGGTGATGCAGCGCAGATCGAACGCGCCGTCGAGGCGGCCATCCGGGTTCGGGAGGAGACCGTTCCCTGGAAGGGCGAGCTGCTTCCGGCCACCGCCGGAACGCTCAAGGCGGCGCAAGGCATCGCCGAGCTGGAGCGTGAAGTGGCGGCTGCGGCGGAGGGGACAGCCGACGCGGTTGCACCGCCCGAGCCCCTCCAAACCTTTTTCCTGCAGGTCGGCCAGAACTTCGAAACTCTCGATTATGCGCGGCTGCCCAGGCGCGGCGCCGGCGGGCCGCCTTTCGCGCCGCCGCCGGTGCCGGACAAAGTTGTGTCGGTACCAAAGCCCCACCAGCTCCAGGCATTTGCGTGGCTCACCGAAGCCTGGACGCGCAAGGTGCCCGGCCTTCTTCTCGCCGACGACATGGGGCTCGGGAAAACATTCCAGGCGCTGATGTTTCTGCAATATCTGCGCGATCAAGGTGCGCCGAACCGGCCGATCCTGATCGTCGCGCCCACCGGGCTGCTGCGCAACTGGCAGGCCGAGATGCGCCAGCATCTGGCGCCGGGGGCGCTCGGGCCCCTTGTGGAGGCCTTCGGCACCGGCCTTGCGCAGTTTCGCACGGGCGCCGGCAACGACATCCACGGCGGCACCACCCGCTTGGACGTCGAGCGGTGGGACGAGGCGGGGATCGTGCTCACCACCTATGAAACGATGCGCGACTACCACATGAGCTTCGCGCGCATTCGTTTCGCCGCGGTCGTGCTCGACGAGGTGCAGAAGCTCAAAAATCCGGCGAGCCAGATGACCCGGGCCGCCAAGGCCCTCAACGCCGACATCCAGATCGCGATGACCGGCACGCCGGTCGAAAACCGCCTTCAGGATCTTTGGTCGATTGCCGATACGGTTTTCCCCGGCTTCCTTGGGACCAGCCGCGAGTTCGAGGCCAGCTATCCCGCCACCGATCGCGAAGCCTTGGCGGCCTTGCAATCGCTCCTGATCCACCGCGACGATACACTGCCCCCGTTCATGCTTCGCCGCATGAAAGATGAAATTCTAACCGGGCTACCGCCCAAGACTTCGCAAAAATACCATGTCGACATGCCGCAGCCGCAGGCGGCGGCCTACGACCGGGTGCTCGCCCGCGCGCGCGCCCTGCGGCAGAGCGGCGAAAAAGGCGCGATGCTGAAGGTCCTCCACATGCTGCGCGGAACCTCGCTCCATCCCGAGCCGCCGCGCGGCGTGAAGGACATAGGCGCTTATATCGGCCGGTCCGCACGGCTGCGCAAAACCTTCGAGATATTGGAGCAGGTTCGGCAGAACGGCGAAAAGGCCCTGATCTTTTGCGAAGATCTGGAGATGCAGGCGTTTCTCGCCATGGCGCTCCAGGACCGCTTCGGCCTGCAGCGCCTGCCATCGTGCATCAGCGGCGAAATCGCCGGGCCCAAGCGCCAGGATCTGGTGAACGAATTTCAGGCGCGCGGGCCGGGCTTCGACGTCATGATCCTGTCGCCCAAGGCAGGCGGCGTCGGCCTCACCATTACCGCGGCCAACCACGTCATCCACCTGTCGCGCTGGTGGAACCCTGCCGTCGAGGATCAAGCAACCGATCGCGTCTACCGAATCGGGCAGGAACGCCCGGTGACCGTCCACATTCCGCTCGCCACCCATCCGGACGCGGCCATTGGGCCTTCGAGCTTCGACCGGCGCCTCGACGATCTGATGGAACGCAAGCGGGCGCTCAGCCGAGGACTGCTGGTGCCGCCCGAAAGCGAAAGCGACGTGGAGGATCTGCTCGCCGACGTGCTCGATGGCGGGCGGCAGTCGGCGTCCGCTCCCGAGGCGGAACCAACGATCCAGGCTCACGCGGAGAGCTCGGGCGTGGTACCGCTTGCCCGCGCCGCCCTGCGGGAGCTCACCGGCGAAGCTGCGAAATCGCCTCCGCCGGAACCCGCCTCGTCTGCAACTCCCCGACCGGTCCTCAGCTTGCGAGAGACGCCGGTGGAGGCGGGCGAGCGTCGCGCCACCACCGTTCGGCGCGTGGAATTCGCCCAAGGTGGCACGCGTGATTGGACGATCTTCGACCAATATCTGGATGGCGCGGTGATCGTGCGGCTGGAGGTGCAGGATCCCTATTGCTGCGCCGGAGACGACGCCCGCGGCCGCCTCGTCGGTTTCCTGAAGCGCTTTGCGGAGAAGGCCGCACGGCTCGACCGCGTGGAAATACTGACGTTCGATGCGGAATCCGTCGCCACCCGGCAGGTTGAGACCACACGGGCCCAACGCGAGGAGCTTGAACGCCGCTGGAAGGCAAGGCTCGGCAACATCGACCTCCGGCTAACGCAACGGTCCAAGCGGGCAGGCGGCGACCTCCACGACCGCTTTGTGCGCGCGCACCTTGCCGGCGGCGAATCCGTGGTCTGGGACATTGGCCGAGGGATTGACGGCATCATGAGCGCCAGGTGGTCGTGCGTGGTCAACGCTTTCCACGAAAACTCGCCCGCCTAGCAGCGCGGTTCTTTATCGGGATGCAAATAGCATCCCGCGCTGCGCCATCAGGAGCTAAAAAGATAAACTGCCGACGTGGCCCCCGAGGCTTGTGGTGCGGACTTGGAGACAGGTGTGCTTCTGCATTATTCGGGGAACGGTCCCTCCAACATGGGCTCACTTCCCCGGCCCCGTAAGCAGCGGCGTCTTGCTACGATTTGACGGGCGGTTCAGGTTCGGTACGGCGCCGTTGGAACAAGGAAGCTGATTGATGATGATCCAGATCGATATGTTCGAAGTTGGGCTCGCCTCTGCGCTGCTTATGCAGTTTAGGACCCCGGACGGGCCTGTTCGCGTGCTGGCTGACGGCGGGATCGAACACGGCCGCGACGTCAAGGACACCCATCCGCGCGTGCTGGCGGCGCTCAACGTCTTTGAAGGCTCCAGCCGGCGCATCGATCTGATGATCGGCACGCATTACGACGCCGATCACCTTGACGGCCTGGTTCCGATTATTGACGATAAGTCGATAGAAATCGGTGAAGTCTGGCTGCCGCCCATCGCAGACGACTCCGAGCCCGGAGCACTTGACGACCGGCCGGGCGACGAGCAGTTGCTGCCGTTCAAGTTTGCAGTCCCGGGCAATGAGGCGCTGCTGAACTACCTGGAAGCGAAGGCGCGCAATCTCCAGCTTTTGGCGCAATTCCGGGAGCGCCTGAACGAGGCCGCTCCGGAGCGCCTGCATTCATTCCGCTGGGACGCTGAGGATCGGGGCGAAGTTCACGAAGAACAGCTGCTCTCAGGGGAATATTTCGAGACGCGCTTGGCGCAAGCGTGTGAGCTTCTTGGCCTCGGTCAAGGTCATGCCGACGATGATGTTTCAGTGCCGCCCGACCTCTCGTCGTTTCGCGCTCTTGCCGATCAGGCGGGGCACTGGCGTTACGGCGATTGGCCAATGTTCAACAAATTGGACATGACAACGGCGAGCCGCTCATTGGCGTGGATTGAGCAGCGCGAGGCCAAGGACGCCATCAACGCTAAGAGCCTCAAGAAGGTCGTCGATGCGCTTAAGCGCCGGACGCCCGCCGTCGACATGTGCTGCCGCACGGTTGACGATGGCACGCCTCGCCGGTTCGCCTGGAATGCTGTGCAACGGCGCTTCGTGCCGGGAGCGGAGCAACGGTCCGACGGGCCCGAGCTCCTGCTTCTGGGGCCTTCCAAGGGGCTCGTTGCCAAGCATTGGCATCGTCTTCCCGTGGGCGACTACGGCTCGCTGCTCGCGTTCAACCGCATCCCGGTTAAGCGCATTACCCCAAGCAATGCGCTAAGCTACGTGCTGCGGCTGAGCCATGAAGGACAAAACATCCTGGTGGCGGGAGATGCCGGCTGCGTCGACTTCAAGCCTGCACCGCGAAAGAAGGCCTTTTATCCGGATTTGATTGCCGCGCTTGATCGGCTCGCCGTTGTGCAGGTCGCGCACCATGCCGGCAACAATGCTCACTTCTACCACGCCCTTCTTGAAGGGGGCTATGATCGGCAAACCGACCTTTCCTACTTGCTGATTTCACACGGCGTCGACGATCCGCTTCGACCGAACGAAGCGTTCGCCAACTTCATCGAGCAGCTGCGTTCCGACCAGCAGAAGGTCTCGCTGCTGTTCACGTCCCGGCCGAGGCCTGAAAAGGTCCGGGACTTTAGAGACCTGGCAGCACCGCTGGCCGGCGCTCCCGCGGGCGTTGCAAAAGCGGATGTGCAGCTCGTTTATGGTGCTGGAGGCTGGCAAGTTACTCAGCACCATATTGCCCCGTAAACCCGCGCCCGGCGCTATGGCGGACGACGGTGGCACCATCAGCCGCATCAGCGCCTACGCCCACTCCCCGGCAAGCGCTTCGGCCTGCTGGAGCACGGTCTGCACCGCGGCATCCTGAAGATCGGGCGGGTAGCCGTATTTGCGCAGCAGCCGCTTTACCAGCCGGCGGATGTTGGCGCGGGTCGAAGCGCGGTGCACCCAATCCACCGTTGCGTTC
>DASWMM010000148.1:0-1568 GCA_036399755.1 Allosphingosinicella sp. | reverse complement strand
TGTTCCGCTTGCCCGCCGGGGCCGCCGCCCGCATTGGTCGCGGGTCCGAAACGTGGGGGGAACGGGTCTCAACGATCTGATTTTTATCGTGCTTCCGCCGGTCATCAGACCCGGCCGGCGAGAAGGGGCGCTCAGATCGTCGGGGGACCGGCTTAAAAGCTATGACGGCTGCGCAGGGTCGAGATGATTCGAAAGCGATGAATGAGGGCGGGCTGCACGCCCTCCTTCACGATCTCGCCGCGATCCAGTCCAGACTGCTCCACATCGACGTTTTGCCTGGGGCCGCCGGACTGCTGGATGAAGCCGCCGCCGCATGCGCGGCCACCGCCGAGCGGCTGCGCGACCTTCGCTACCGCGTCGAGCCGGTGCCGCCCAGGATCGCCTCCTGGCCGCTCGCCGCCATCGTCGATGCCGCCTGCGCCGCGTCCGCGGACCTGGTCCAGGCATGCGGCGCGCGCGTCTCGATCGACCTCAAACCCGATCTCCACGTCCTCGCCGACGGGCCCCAGATCCAGCGCGTGCTGCGCACCCTCATCGCCGAGGCCGCCCAGAGCCCGGCAAAGCTCCTGACCCTGACGGCGACGCCGGCAGGCCTGGGCTTTGTGAAGATCGGCGTCTTCGGGGCCGACGGGGAGCCGCAGGCGCGGACCCGCGAGGCGCTGCTGGAGCCGGATCTGACCTCCGGCCCGGGCCTGGCCCTCAGCGTCTGCCGCGCGATCGTGGAAGCCCATGGCGGCCAGATCTGGATCGAGGACGAGCATGGCAGCGAGGGCCGCTTCAGCTTCCTGCTGCAGATCGCGGAACCCGCTTAGGGGGCACCACCGCGCCACGCGAATCGGCGCAGGCGCTGCGCGAATCGCCGCACGCCGACAACAACTGTCTCTTCAGGGCCACAGCTGCGGGCGCCGGCACGTGGAGACCGCCGGAGCAACGTGCGCTTCACGCACCGGCTCCGGAGGCAACTCTCCTGCCAAACGACCCGGGTCACCAGCACCCGAGCAACGGCGCTGCGGCCGCGTCCCGACGAAAACTGCTGCAGTGCGCCAACTCACTGGATTCGAATGATTCCGAGGCGCGGCATGAGAACGCTGACAAGGGCGCTGGCGAGGGTTAGCACGCGCGGATCCCCCTCGTGCGCTACCGTGATCGAGCCATCGGGAGGCCGGCCGATTAAATCATCGCATTTCGTTGTCCCGAGGCGGAACTGTTACGAAAGCGGTTCAAAAATTCCTTTACGCGTTTTTAACGAAGGCGTATTGCTTCCTCACCCAT
Source organism: Allosphingosinicella sp. (assembly GCA_036399755.1). Lineage (GTDB taxonomy): Bacteria > Pseudomonadota > Alphaproteobacteria > Sphingomonadales > Sphingomonadaceae > Allosphingosinicella. The sequence goes on along the minus strand of DASWMM010000148.1, from coordinate 296 downwards.
GCGAAAGGGAGGAACACAAGTGAACAATCAGAAGAAGGCTCCGGTCGAGCTCACCAAGGCTGAAATCGCGGCGGTCGCCGGCGGCCGTGAAAAGCAGACCGAAGCGCAGACCGGCGTTCGCGGCTGAACCGATTTCGGGTCCGGCGCGCTTCGGCGGCCGGACCCGGTCATCGCCTCTCCATCTAAGGCTCGCACCCGTCGCGGCCCCCGCTTATAAGAACCCCCGGCAGGGGGTTTTTTAGTGCGTCTTTTCAGACCCGAGGCATTGCGCGGGCAGGATCGGCTCCACGGGGACG
>DASWMM010000147.1:0-1598 GCA_036399755.1 Allosphingosinicella sp. | reverse complement strand
GGAAACGCGCACCTCGCCGGCGACCGCGATCGTGCGGTCCTCGCTCGCCGCCTCGCCGTCCACCCGCGCCCCGCCCTGCTCGATCAGCCGCCGCGCTTCCTTCTTGGATGCGCAGAGGCCAAGCCCCACCAAAGCATCGACCAAGCCGATCTCGCCCGCCACCTTCAGCGTCGGCAGCGCCTCGCCGGCGGCGCCTTCCTCGAAGGTCCGCCGCGCCGTCTCCGCTGCCTCGCGGGCCGCATCGGCGCCGTGGGCGAGCCGCGTCGCCTCGTCGGCGAGCACCTTCTTCGCCTCGTTGATGTCGCTTCCGCCGAGCGACTCCAGCTGCGCGATCTCGTCCACCGGCAGGTCAGTGAAGCGGCGCAGGAACTTGCCCACGTCGGCGTCCTGCACGTTCCGCCAGAACTGCCAGTAATCGTAGGGGCTGAGCATGTCCGCGTTCAGCCAGATCGCGCCTTTCTCGGTCTTCCCCATCTTGCCGCCATCGGCAGTGGTGAGGAGCGGCGTGGTGAGGCCGTAGACCTGGGTCGCGTCCACCCGGCGGCACAATTCGACGCCGTTCACGATATTGCCCCACTGGTCCGATCCGCCGAGCTGCAACCGGCAGGCCGCGCGCCGCGACAGCTCCAGGAAGTCGTAGCCCTGGAGGATCATGTAGTTGAACTCGAGGAAGGAGAGCGACTGCTCCCGGTCCATCCTCAGCTTGACGCTGTCGAAGCTCAGCATCCGGTTGACGGAGAAATGCTGCCCGATGTCGCGCAGGAAGGGGATATATTCGAGCTTGTCGAGCCAGTCGGCATTGTCGACCATCGCGGCATCGGTCGGCCCGTCGCCGAAGGTCAGGAAGCGCTCGAACACGCCCTTGATCGAGGCGACGTTCGCCTTGATCGTCTCCTCCGTCGCAAGCTTCCGCGCCTCGTCCTTGAAGCTGGGATCGCCGATCTTGCCGGTGCCGCCGCCCATCAGGACGATCGGCTTGTGCCCCGCCTGCTGCAGCCGGCGCAGCATCATGATCTGGGTGAGGCTGCCGACATGGAGCGAGGGCGCGGTGGGATCGAAGCCGATATAGCCCGGCACCACCTGGCTTGCGGCAAGGGCGTCCAGCCCCTCCGCATCGGTCATCTGGTGGATGAAGCCGCGCTCGTCTAGCACGCGCAGGAGTTCGGACTTGTACTGGGTCATGGCGCGCGGGCGCCTAGCATGGAGGCGCGGGCATGGAAACATATACGGCGGTGCTGCCGCTGGTCCCGCACCCCGTTATGCCGCCCGGCGCCGTGAACGGAGTCAGCGTCTCCATCGCCTGGGACGGTCCGGGCGAATGGTGCCTCGATTACATGGTCGATGCGCCGCCGGAAGCGCTTCGCCTGCCGCCCGCGGTCGGGCCGGTGCGGGCGGAGGGGCTGTGGGAGCGGACCTGCTTCGAACTGTTCCTGCGTCAGGGCGACGGCCCGGGCTATTGCGAGTTCAACTTCTCGCCGTCCGGCGAATGGGCCGCCTACCGGCTGGACGGCTATCGCGCCGGCCTCGGCCATCTCGAGGTTCCCACGCCCCGAATCACCTCCACCGACGCGGCGCAGACGGCGCTGGCGATGGAGGAA
>DASWMM010000146.1:0-16885 GCA_036399755.1 Allosphingosinicella sp. | reverse complement strand
TTCAAGGAGATGTCGGACGCCGCCGACGTGATCGCGCTCGCCGGAGACCTGACCAACTTCGGCAAGGTCGCCGAGGCCGAGATCCTGGCGGAGGATCTGCGCCACTGCACCGTTCCGGTTGTCGCCGTTCTCGGCAACCACGACGTCGAGGCCGGAGAGACGGAGGAGCTGGTCAAGATCCTCCAGGGCGCCGGGGTCACGATCCTCGACGAGCAGGCGGCGGTGCTCCACGGCGTCGGCTTTGCGGGCGTGAAGGGCTTCCTCGGCGGCTTCGGCCGCGGCGAGCTTGGCGCCTTCGGCGAGGATGCGGTGAAGGTGTTCGTCGACGAAAGCCGCAACGAAGCGCGCAAGCTCGAAAACGCTTTGCGGTCGCTCAGGACGGAGCGGGTGATGGCGGTGCTCCACTACGCGCCGATCCGCGAAACGGTGGAAGGCGAGCCGCTGGAGATCTTCCCGTTTCTCGGCTCCTCGCGCCTCGCCAACGCGATCGACCGGTTCGACAATGTGAAGGTGGCGATCCACGGCCACGCCCATCGCGGCACCTATTCGGGCCGCACCCCCGGCGGCGTGCCGGTGTTCAACGTCGCGCAGTTCGTGGTCGAGCCGGAGCTTGGCCGCCCTTACGCCCTGCTCGAGCTTTAGAGCGGGCGTCCCGGCGGCACCTGCGCCACCGGCCGCGCCGGCGGCGCTCCCGCGGCGGCGGCACTGCGCGTTTCCAGCAAAGCGGCGGTTTCCACCGCATCCAGCGCCCGGCGCGCCGAGACGTAGCGCCGCGCCTTGGCGACCCAGTCTCCCGCCTGGCTGGCGCCCGGCAGCCGAAGCACTTCGGCAAGCGCCACTTCGGCAAGCCCGGCGTCGAGGGCGCGGGTGGCGCGGGCGAGCCGTTCCGACGGGATCGTCGACGGAGTGCCCTCCTTGCGGATCCGGATCAGATCGGAAAACTCGCTTCGAAAGGCGGTCCACCAGGTTTGCTCGGTTCCGCCGGCGGAAAGCTGCGGCGACACTTCCTTGAGCCCATCCTGAAGCTGCTGAAGCGTCACCGGCTCGCGCGCGGCGGTGATCACTATTCCCACCGCCTGCGGCTGGGTTCCGCCGAAGCGCTGGCGAAGCAGACCTTCGAGATAGCCGAGCGCGACACCGCGATCGAGCGCCCGGCGGGCGGCAAAGGCGACCAGCATGCCCTCCGCCCGATCGGCATTGCCGACGGCTGCACGGGACTGGACGTCGAGCTCGGCCAAGCGCTGCTCGAGCACGTTCACCCGCCGCGTCATTTCCGGATCGACCAGGATCCGACCGTCGGAGTGCTGGGGGGCGAGCATGGGCGCGGGCGCGCTTTCCACCTGCACCTGCGGCGGCGCGGCGGCCGCTTGAGCAGCCGGCGCGGGGGCGATGCCGAGCAGTTCCGCCCCGCGCTCCCAACGCGACAGCAGCCAGCCCATTGCGGCGACCCCGAGCAAGAAGGCGATCAACGGGAGGGCGAGCAAAGCCCACAAAGGCCGCTTCGGCTTGGCCCCCGCCACCGTATCGCCAGGCACATATTCCATTCGGGCGTTCCGCTTTTCTGTCTTCAGCTCGGCTCAGTCTTGCACAGACGGACGGCAAGCTCCAGCAATGCATCGTCACGCGGCCGCTCGGCAAGGTGCACCGCCGCCCAGCCGGAGCCCGCCGCATCGGCCGCCGCCGTGCTGATCGCGATGATGCGAATGGCCGAGCGTTGCGGCACGAGGCTGGCGAAAAGGGCTGCGGCGCGAGGCGAGTGGAGCAGCACCAGCGCGCCTGCTTCCAGGGCCGCCGCCGCTTCGCCCGGCAGGTCCGACACCGGTTCGGCCGCGTAGACGACTCTTTTTGTGATGCGGACCTGCGAATGCGCCAACGCGACATGATCCCGCCCGCAAAGGTGAAGCGCCTGCTTCACACCGGCCTGCGCCATCAGATCCACCGCAGCGGCCCCATCCGACGGGCCGGTGATGACGTGAGTGGCGCCAGCTTCCTTCGCCGCCTCCGCCGTCGCTTCGCCCACCGCATAACAGGGCAGGTCGGCAAGCTCCGGCCTCAGCCCGAACCGCGCCCCGTTGGCACTGGTGAGCAGAAGCGCATCGAACCGCTCCGCCGGCAACTCCCAGGCAAGCGCTTGAATGGCAAATAGCGGCGCCACCACCGGCTCCAGCCCCAGTGCCTGCGCGCGGGCGGCGGTTTCATCCGCACCGGGCTGGGGGCGGAGGATGAGAAGCTTACTCACCCCGCGAAAAGCGCCCGCAAGGCCGGGGACGCGCGCTTGAGCAGGTCGCGGGCGAGGGTCAGCGGCGCCTGGTCGTCGCCGATTGGAAAGCGGGCGTCGCAATCGTGCACTTCGCTGCCATCGGGGAGAAGGATCTCGGCCCGCAGGTGGATGTGATCGCCATGGACACGCGCCAGCGCCGCGATCGGCGAATGGCAGGTGCCGCCAAGCCCTTCCAGAAGCCGCCGCTCGGCCGACACGCACAAGTGGGTCTCGCGGTGATCGATCGGCGCAATCATCGCCCGGGTCCTGCCGTCGCCGGTTCTCACCTCGATCCCCACCGCACCCTGCGCCGGTGCGGGGAGAAAGTCGTCCAAGACGACTCCGGTCTCGTGGTGCCCCAGCCGGTCGAGGCCGGCGGAGGCGAGCAAGGTCGCGTCAGCCTCGCCGAGCGCCAGCTTCTTCAGCCGGGTGTCGACGTTTCCCCGAATGGGCACGATAACCAGATCGGGCCGCCGCGCCAGGATTTGCGCCGAGCGCCGCGGCGAGGAGGTGCCGACCCGCGCTCCGGCGGGAAGCGCGTCGATGCTCTCGGCGCCGATCAGCCGGTCGCAGACGTGCGCGCGCTCCAGCGTCGCGGCGATCTCCAGCGCCGGCGGCCGGATGGTCTCGACATCCTTCATGGAATGGACGGAAATATCGGTGCGCCCATCCATCAGGCAGGCGTCCAGCTCCTTGGTCCACAGCCCCTTGCCGCCGATCTCGGACAGCGGCCGGTCGCGGACGATGTCGCCGGTGGTGGTGATCGGCACGATCTCGATCCGGTCCGGCCGCCAGCCATGCGCGTCGCGAAGCGCGGTGGCGACCATGCGCGCCTGGGCAAGAGCAAGCGGCGAGCCGCGGGTGCCGATCCGGAGGATGCTGATCATGGGGCGCTTGTGCTAGCGGCTCGTTGGGTGGCAGGGAAGCGGTGATGAGCCTGATCCTCGGCATTGAATCGAGCTGCGACGAAACCGCGGCGGCATTGGTCACCTCCGGCCGGCAGGTGCTCGCCCACCGCCTTGCGGGGCAGGAAGCGGCGCACCGGCCCTTCGGCGGCGTGGTGCCGGAGATCGCGGCGCGCGCCCACGTCGAAATACTGCCGCGCCTGGTTGAAGAGGCGCTCGAGGAGGCGAAGGTCCGGCTGTCGGACGTGGACGCCATCGCCGCCACCGCCGGCCCCGGCCTGGTCGGCGGCGTGATGGTCGGTCTCGTCACCGCCAAAGGGCTCGCGCTCGCCTCGGGCAAGCCGCTGGTCGCGGTCAACCACCTCGAAGGCCATGCGCTGTCGCCGATGCTCAGCCAGCCCGATCTCGCCTTTCCCTATCTCCTGCTCCTCGTCTCCGGCGGCCACTGCCAATTGCTCTTCGTGGAAGGGCTCGGCCGCTACCGGCGTCTCGCGACCACGATCGACGATGCTGCCGGCGAAGCCTTCGACAAGACCGCCAAGCTGCTCGGCCTGGGCTTTCCCGGCGGTCCTGCGGTGGAACGTGCGGCCGAAAGCGGTGACAGGAAGGCGGTGAAGCTCCCCCGGCCGCTGCTCGGCTCAGCCGAACCGCATTTCTCCTTTGCCGGCCTGAAAAGCGCTGTTCTCCGCGCGAAGGAAACCGGCCTGTATCAGGCCGAGGATATTGCCGCCTCCTTTCAGCAGGCGGTGGTCGATTGCCTGGTGGACCGCACCGCCCGCGCCTTGCGCTCGGTGCCGGCGGCAACAGCGCTGGTCGTTGCCGGTGGTGTCGCCGCCAACAAGGCGGTGCGCTCCGCCTTGACGGACCTCGCTGCTGCCAACGGCCTGCCCTTCGTCGCGCCGCCTTTGTGGCTGTGCACCGACAATGCGGCGATGATCGGCTGGGCCGGCGCGCTGCGCTTCGAAGCCGGCCTGGTCGACGGCCTCGACACACCGGCCCGCGCCCGCTGGCCGCTCGATCCGAATGCGGAAAAGGTGCGCGGCGCGGGGGTGAAGGCATGATCGGGGTGATCGGCGGCGGCGCCTGGGGCACCGCGCTTGCCCAGGTTGCGGCGGAAGGCGGCGATACCCTGCTCTGGGCCCGCGAACCCGAAGTGGTGGAAAGCGTCAACGCAGGAAACGAGAACAGCCTTTTCCTCCCCGGCGTGCCGCTCGACCCGCGCATCCGCGCAACCGCGGAGCTAGGGGAGCTCGCGGCCTGCGAAGCCCTGCTCGTCGTCACCCCCGCGCAACACATGCGCCGCGTGCTCACCGCCCTGCCGCGCCTCCGCGTGCCGCTCATTCTCTGCGCCAAGGGCATGGAGGAAGCGACCACCAAGCTGATGCACGACGTCGCCCACGAGGAGCAGCCCGACGCGCCGGTCGCCGTGCTTTCCGGGCCGACCTTCGCCCATGAAGTCGCGGCCCGGAAGCCCGCGGCGGTGACCCTGTCGGTGGAGGACGCCGAAGTCGGCGAACGCCTCCGCGCCCGCTTGGCCCGCCCCTGGTTCCGGCCCTACCTTTCCGACGACGTGGTCGGCGCCGAGATCGGCGGCGCGGTGAAGAACGTACTCGCCATCGCCTGCGGGGTGGTGGAAGGCCGCCGCCTCGGCCTCAACGCCCGCGCGGCGCTTATCTCGCGCGGTTTCGCCGAAATGACCCGCTTCGGCCTCTCGCGCGGCGCCCGTGCCGAGACGCTGGCCGGCCTCTCCGGCCTCGGCGATCTGGTGCTCACCTGCTCGTCCACGAACAGCCGCAACTTCTCGCTCGGCGTCGGCCTCGGCGAAGGCCGAAGCGCCGCCGAACTTCTCGCCGACCGCCGCACGGTTGCCGAAGGCGCCCACACCGCCCCCGTCCTCGCCCGCGCCGCAAAGGCGGAAGGGGTCGACATGCCCATCGTCACCGCCGTCTGCGCCCTCCTCAGCGGCGAAGCCTCCGTGGATGCGGTGGTAGAACGCCTCCTGGCCAGGCCGCTAAGGGCCGAAGGCGTCTAAACCCCCCCCGTCATTCCCGCGGAAGCGGGAATCCCGCTTCTACCCTGCGCCAAAAGAAGAAGCGGGATCCCCGCTTTCGCGGGGATGACGGCCGGCGCTATCCGGATGGAGATCGACACCGGCTCGCTGTTCGCGAAAGCTAACTCCTTCGGTTCGGCACGATCTATTAAGCTCGGTGTCCTACGACACGGAACCCATCAAAACGGCTGATCGATGTCGAGTTCTCATCCCAATTCCAAGCCCACCTGGTACGAGTTGGTCCTCATCGCCATTCTCGTGCTCGTTGCCGTAGCTGCGGCGTATAAAAGTGGCTTGGACACCCGTCGGTACCCAAACCTCAGGGTTGAGATAGAGCCGTACCAATGGCAGCCTGGGTGTGACTACAGGTCAACTGTGGATCCGAACTATATCCTCAAGCGATGCGCACGATCGTATCGGGTTCGAAACGCGACCGAGCTTGGCCTGTTCGGCCCTGGCAGAGCACGATGGTATCGCATCGGCGACGACGCCGTTCTCATGGAGTGCATGAGGATCGGGAAATATTGCGAAGTCCGCTACCGCGTTTGGGGGAAATTCGTGCGGCCCGGCTATTATCGCAGCCTTGAGCCCGACAAGCACTGGGAGAGCAGGCCCCAGGGAGCGTCGCCTAAGGCGGCACCCGATCCGACTGCCTAAAAGTCCCAGGCGATGCCCTTATTCTCCCAATCGCCGTAGCGGGTCGGCTCTTCGCCCTTGGGCCCGCCCCATTCCTCGCTCTCACCTGGCGTTTCGGGCGCGGGCACGGGCGGGCTCTCCGACAAATAAGCGGGCGGCTTCACGTGGTCGGGGCGCTTGGCCATCTTGGGACTCCAGATTGAATAGGCGCTTGGCTCACCCCACATTTCGGGAGTGACAGGCACTTACGCAAGATGAACCGCTTCAAGACCTCTCTGCTGCTGGCGGCGATGACCGCCTTGTTCATGGGCCTGGGATTCACCCTCGGCGGCCCGCGCGGCGCTGCGTTCGCCCTGCTGTTCGCCGGCGGCATGAACCTTTTCACCTTCTGGAATGCCGACAAGATCGTCCTTCGCATGCACAATGCCAAGGAAATGACCGCGGCCGATTGCCCAAAGCTCGTCGGCCTCGTCCGCAACCTGTCGCAGCGCGCCGGCTTGCCGATGCCGCGCGTCTACATCATCGACTCGCCCCACCCGAACGCCTTTGCAACCGGCCGCAACCCGGACCATGCGGCGGTGGCGGCGACCACCGGCCTCCTCGCCATTCTCGACCGCGACGAAGTGGAAGCGGTGATCGCGCACGAACTCGGCCACATCCGCAACCACGACACGCTGATCATGACGATGACGGCAACGATCGCCGGTGCGATCTCGATGCTCGCCAATTTCGGATTCTTCTTCAACAACGGCGCGCGGGCCAATCCGCTGGCGATGATCGCGTCGCTCTTTCTCGCCCCGTTCGCCGCCATGCTGGTCCAGATGGCGATCAGCCGCACGCGCGAATATGGCGCGGACCGCGCCGCCGCGGAAATTTGCGGCAACCCGCGCGCGCTCGCCTCCGCGCTCGCCAAGCTCCACCACGCCGCCCCGCGCATCCCCAATCCGGTGGCGCAGCGTAATCCCGCAGCGGCCGCGCTCTACATCGTGCCCGGTGCAAGCGGCGGCCGCGATCGTTTGTTCTCCACCCATCCCGACACCGGCAACCGCATCGCCGCGCTTGAGCAGATCGCCGCCGAAATGGGCTTGCACGCCCACGCCGCGCGCCGCACTGCGGTGCCGAAGAGCGCGCGGCCCCGCGCCAGCGCGCTCAACCCTCTCCAAAAACGGCACTGAACATGGATGATCCGATCGGCACGGAGACGCGCCGCGCCGCCTTGAGCCTGCTCGATGCGGTGCTGCGCAAGGGCTTGCCCCTGGAAGCGGCGCTCGACACCGCCGCACGCCACCTCACCCGCGCCGACGATCGCGCGTTCGCCCACGCAATGGCCGCCGAAACGCTTCGCCGGCTTGGCGATCTCGACGCGCTGATCGACAGTGCCACCAAGAACCGACTTCCCGACGATGCCAAGGCGCGCTTCGCCTTGCGCATCGCACTGGTACAGGCGCTTGCGCTCAACACGCCGCCGCACGCGGCGATCTCCACCGTGCTGCCGCTTGTCGATGGCGGCCCGCGCAAGCTGGTCCACGGCGTGTTCGGCACCCTGATGCGGCAAAAGGTCGCGCTGCGCACCGTACCGATGCTGCCGCCGGCGGTGGAACTGCGCTGGACCCGGAACTGGGGCGACGACGTGGTTGGCGAAGCCGCACGGATGCTGGCCGCCCCCCCGCCTCTCGACCTCATCTACCCCGCTGGCGCCGAGCCGGACCAGGAGGGTATCAGTTTGCTCCCCGGCCACATCCGCCTGCCGGAACGCACCGCCGTGCCGGGCCTCACCGGCTATGGCGAAGGCCGCTGGTGGGTGCAGGACGTCGCCGCCTCGATCCCGGCCCGCCTGTTCGGCAAGGGCGAGGGCCGCACCGCCCTCGATCTCTGCGCCGCGCCCGGCGGCAAGACCATGCAGCTCGCCTCCGCCGGTTTCCAGGTCACCGCCGTGGACAATTCGCAAAGTCGTCTTGCACGACTTTCCGAAAACCTCGCCCGCACCAACCTTGAAGCGAATGTGGTGGTCGGCGATCTGATGAAATGGTCGCCGCCGGAGAAGGTCGATGCCATTCTGCTCGACGCGCCCTGCTCCGCCACCGGCATCTTCCGCCGTCACCCCGACGTGCTCCACCGCGTGCGCCCCCGCGCCATCGCCGAACTCGCCGAGATGCAGAAAGCGATGCTCGCCCGCGCCTCCGGCTGGCTGAAACCCGGCGGAACCCTCGTCTACTCGGTCTGCTCCCTCGAGCCGGAAGAAGGCGAAGAAGTGGTCGAAGCCTTCCTCGCCGGCCGCAGCGACTTCGAGGCCTCGCACATCGCGGCAGGCGAACTGCCCGATACCATTCCCGTCGAGGGCAACCGAATCCGCGTCCTCCCTGGCCTGTTCGCCGAACAAGGCGGCGCTGACGGCTTCTTCATCGCTCGCTTCCGCCGCACAGATTAAGCGGGGATAAGTTCGCCGCGCTTCCTTGCCGCGCGGCCCCGCTTCCGGTTACTGCTTGGGCGTGCAGCAGCCCGTCCGCATCGCCCCGTCCATCTTGTCCGCCGATTTCGCCCGGCTCGGCGATGAAGTGCGCGCGATCGACGCGGCCGGCGCAGACTGGATCCACCTCGACGTCATGGACGGCCACTTCGTCCCCAACCTCACGGTCGGCCCGGCCGTGGTAAAGGCGCTCCGTCCGCACACCTCCAAGCCGTTCGACGTCCACCTGATGATCTCGCCGGTGGACACGTTTCTGCAGGCCTTTGCCGACGCGGGCGCCGACATCATCACCGTCCACCCCGAAGCCGGTCCGCACCTCCACCGCACGCTTCAGGCGATCCGCGCACTCGGCAAGAAAGCCGGCGTCGCGCTCAACCCCGCCACCCCCGCCAAGATGCTCGATTACGTGCTGGAAGAGGCCGATCTCGTCCTGGTGATGAGCGTCAATCCGGGCTTCGGCGGGCAGAGCTTCATCGCCTCCCAGCTCCGCAAGATCGAGGCGATCAGGAAGCAGATCGATAAGGCCGGGCTCGCCATCGACCTTGAAGTGGACGGCGGCATCGACGCCGAGACCTGCCGCCTCGCCATCGAGGCGGGCGCCGACGTGCTGGTCGCGGGCACCTCCACCTTCCGCGGCGGGCCCTCCGCTTACGCCGACAACATCCGGGGCCTTCGCGGGTGAGCTCGCCTGCCCAAGGCGAGGACGGGATCGAGCCGGGCAAGCGGCTGATCCGCGCCGGCGACGATCGCGGCGTCTCCCTCGCCGAGCGCCTCTCCTGGCGCCTCCACCGCCTCTCCTGGCGCACGCCGCTGCACAGCCTGCGCCTGCGCGGCCGCAATCCCTTGAAGCTCCTCGCCGTGCCCAAGGACCCAGTGGCCGGCGACAAGCTGGCGGGCGAAGCGATCCTGCGCGGCCGCTTCCTGCATCGCGGCCAGACGCTGGAGATCGAAAGCCTCGACTTCAGCGATCCTTCGCTGCCGCGCGACTTCTCTGATTACCTGCAAAGCTTCGAATGGCTGCGCGATCTCGCCGCCGCCGCCACCCGCGAACGCGCCACCAAGCCCGCCGAAAAGGTGATGGCGAAGTGGCTCGCCGCGGACGGCGCCCACGTCGGCGACCGCGCCTGGCGCGCCGATCTGTGGGGCCGCCGGATCCTCTTCTGGTCGGCCTACGCGCCCTACATCCTGTCCAGCCGCGACACCGACTATCGCGCCCAGGTGCTCAACACCCTGTCGCGCGGCGCCCGCCACCTCGACAAGGCCGCCGACAAGGCGCCGCCGGGAATTGCGCGGATGACCGCCTGGGCCGGCGTGATCGCCTCCGCCCTTGTGGTGCAGGGCGGCCCGGCCCGGCTCAGCAAGGGCGAGGGCGGTTTGCTCCGCGCCCTCGCGCTCGGCGTTCACGACGATGGCGGCCTCACCAGCCGCTCGCCGGTGGAACAGCTCGCCCTTGTGGAACTGCTCAGCCAGCTTCGCGCCGTCTATTTCGCCGGCGAGCACGACATGCCCGATCTCCTCGCCGAAACCCTCGAGAGCGCCGTCGCCGCCTTGCTAGGCGTCGCGATGGGTGACGAGGCCCTGTCCAACTGGCAGGGCGGCAACATGGTCAACAAGCGCCGGATCGCCGCCGCGGTGGAAGGCACCGGGGTGCGCGCCCGCCCGCTGCGCCAGCCGCGCGGCTGGGGCTATCAGCGGATGGAAGCCAAGCAGACCGTCGCCATCTTCGACGCCGCCCCGCCGCCGCCGAGCCGCGCCTTCTCCGGCGGCTGCGCCTCCACCCTCGCCTTCGAGCTCAGCGAAGGCCAGCACCGCATCGTCGTCAATTGCGGCGGTGAGGGGCTCGCCACCGGCGCGCTGCCCGCCGAACTGGTCGCTGCGCTCCGCACCACCGCCGCCCACTCCACGCTGACTCTGGGCGACCGCAACTCCACCGCGATCCATGAGGACGGGACGCTCGGCAAGGGCGTCGGCCAGGTGGAGCTCGCCCGCGACGATACCGGCGGCGTCACGCAGGTCGAGGCAAGCCACGACGGCTACGTCCGCCGCTGCGGAATCGTCCACCAGCGCACCCTCACCCTCGCGTCGGACGGCCGTGAGCTGCGCGGCCAAGATGTGCTCCTCCAGGAGGGCCGCAAGCGCAAGGCGACCGAGGCCTTGCCCTTTGCGGTGCGCTTCCACCTCGCCCCCGCAGTCGAGGCGGCGACCACCGCCGACGGGCAGGGCGCCTTGCTCCGCATCCGCGGCAGCACCGTGTGGCAATTCCGCTGCCGCGGCGGCCAGCTCTCCATCGAGGATTCGATCTGGATCGACGGCGAGGCGCGCCCGCACAACAGCGTGCAGCTCGTAGTCACCGGCGAGACACCGCCCGACGGACACACCATCGCCTGGATCTTCCGCCGCCCGAGCTGACCCGCTTCAGGAGCCCCCACGTGCCAGACCAAGTCCCCATCCGCCGCGCTCTGCTGTCCGTTTCCGACAAGAGCGGCCTCGCCGAACTCGGCGCCGCCCTCGCCGCGCACGGCGTCGAGTTGATCTCCACCGGCGGCACCGCCAAGGCGCTGCGTGAGGCGGGGCTGGAGGTGAAGGACATCTCCGACCTCACCGGCTTTCCCGAGATGATGGACGGCCGGGTCAAGACGCTCCACCCCAAGGTCCATGGCGGCCTCCTCGCCGTCCGCGACGACCCCGCTCACGCCTCTGCGATGGAGGAGCACGGCATCGGCGCGATCGATCTGGTGGTCGTCAACCCCTACCCCTTCGCGCAAACCGTGGCGCGCGGCGCCGCGCGAGACGAGGTGATCGAGAATATCGACATCGGCGGCCCCTCAATGGTGCGCTCGGCGGCCAAGAACCACGCTTATGTGGCGATTGTCACCGATCCTGCCGATTACCCGAAGCTGATCGAGGCCCTGGGCGAAAACGGCGCCGCCACCTCCCTCGACTTCCGCAAATATCTCGCCGCCAAGGCCTTCGCCGCCACCGCCGCCTACGACTCCGCCATCGCCCAGTATTTCGCCTTTGCCGATCAGGGCCAGATGTTCCCCGAAGTCCTGCCGCTCACCCTGAAGCGCGGCGAAATCCTGCGCTACGGCGAAAACCCGCACCAGAAAGCCGCGCTCTACATTCCGGCGGGTCCGCACAGCCGCGGCATCGCCCAGGCAAGCCAGGTCCAGGGCAAGGAACTCAGCTACAACAATCTGAACGACGCCGATGCGGCGCTCGAGCTTGTCGCCGAATTCGCCGGCGGCGCGCCGGCCTGCGTCATCGTCAAGCACGCCAACCCCTGCGGCGTCGCCACCGGCGGATCGCTGGTCGAGGCCTATCAAGCGGCGCTCGCCTGCGACTCCGTCTCGGCGTTCGGCGGCATTGTCGCGGTCAACCAGCCGCTGACCGGCGAGGCGGCGGAGGCGATTTCCGCCATCTTCACCGAAGTGGTCATCGCCCCCGATGCCGACCAGGCGGCGCGAGATGTTTTCGCCCGCAAGAAGAACCTGCGCCTGCTCCTCACGGGCGATCTGCCGGACGCGCACCGCACCGGCTTCCAGCTCAAGACCATTGCCGGCGGCTATCTCCTCCAGACCCGCGACAACGGCCACGTCAACCGCGAGGACCTGAAGGTGGTGACGAAGCGCGCACCGACCGAGCAGGAGTTGGCCGACTGCCTGTTCGCCTGGACGGTGGCCAAGCACGTGAAGTCCAACGCCATCGTTTACGCCAAGGACGGCGCAACCGCCGGCGTCGGCGCCGGTCAGATGAACCGCCTCGAATCCGCCCGGATCGCCGCCTGGAAAGCCCGCGACGCGGCCGAGAAAGCCGGCTGGGCGGAGCCTAAGACGATCGGCTCGGCGGTTGCCTCCGACGCCTTCTTTCCCTTCGCCGACGGCCTCCTCGCCGCGGTGGAAGCCGGCGCAACCGCCGTGATCCAGCCCGGCGGCTCGATCCGCGACGAAGAAGTCATCGCCGCCGCGGACGAAGCCGGCCTGGCGATGCTCTTCACCGGCATGCGCCACTTCCGCCACTGAGGCGTGAGGGGCGCCCTGCTCGCCTCCCGCCCCGCTCATCCTGAGGAGCCGCTGAGCGAAGGTGGTTCCCATCAAAGTAGTACTTTGATGGGTTCCCTCGAAGCGGCGTCTCGAAGGACGCAAGGCCTATGCGGATGGTCCTTCGAGACGCGGTTCGACAGGCTCACCGCTCCTCAGGATGAGCGGGTTGGGGGCAGTCCGCCCCGGTCGTCAGGAAACCGGCGGCTCCACCACCCCCGGCGTGACTCCCCCCGGCACCGGCAGGGCCGCTTTCTCCCCCTTTTTCATCCGGAACAGCACCCGATCGTCATGGGTGAAGCCCCGCTTCCAGACAACGAAGCCAAAGGCGAACAGGATGCACGGGATGCCCACCGCAAGCTCGACCCATGTGAGGCTCGGGGGCAGCCAGGTGAAGCCGACGCCCACCGCCGCCGCCGCCGCGCCGGCCCAGATCAGGGGCCAGCGCCAGCCCTGCACCGGCGCACCGAGCAGCCGGCCGAGCAGACGCGACTTGAGGATCGACGACAGGCCAAGCGCCAGAGCAAGGCTGAGCGCCGCCCCGGCCGCCTGCCAGCCTTCCGGCCAGCCCAGCCTCCGCACGGCGAGCAGGATGGACACGGTAATGCCCGCCTGCACCGCGATCATCAGCAGCGACAGCATCAGGTTGCGATGCCGCGCAACGTAGACCAAGGCCGCCTCCGACACCGCCGCCGTCGCGGCCACCACCTCCGCGACTAGCAGAAAGGCAAGCGCGCCGGTGCCGCCGACGAACTGGTGGCCGACGATGCCCATCACCGCTTCCCCCGGGATGCCGAGTGCCAACGCGATTCCCGCCTGCGCGGCGATGATCCAGAAGCCGACCTGCCGCACCTGCTTGGCCACCGCCTTGCGGTCGCCCTCCGCCAGCTTCTGGGTGATCACCGGCGCAAGGATCGGATCGAAGCTGGTCTTGAGCTTCTGCGGCAAGGACGCGACCTGCTGCGCGACATAATACACCCCCACATAATACGGCGCCACGAACAGCCCCAGGATGGCGATGTCGAGGCGCCGCGAGCCCCATTCGATCGCATCGGCGGCGGCGAGCGGGATGTTCTGCTTCGCAACCAGCAGGAGCTGCGTCGGGTGCGGCTTCCAGCCCTCCGGAAAGCGGTAGCTGCGCCACAGCGACCACAAAGCGGTGGCGAGCCCCGCGACGATGGAAACCACATAGGCAATGATCAGCCCGTCGCGCGAACGGCTGCCGTCCTCGGCGGCCGGGAAGAACAATACGCACAAACCGGCGGCGATGCTGATCGTCCAGGGCTCGACGATCGCGCGGGTGCGCACGGTTGCGCCGATGTCGCGGCGATACGCCAAGGCGGCGAGCGCCACGTCCGCACCGGCAATGCCGAAGATCACCACCGGCAACAGCCAGTCGGCACCGTGGATGTCGCCGCTCGGGAACATCGCCTGCGGCACGCACATCAATATCGCGGTGGCGACGGTAGAGGCGATCGCCGCCGCCAGCATCGCGTCCATGACGATGCAGGGATGCGGCTGGTCGGTGGTGGAAAGCTGCTGGGCAAGCCCGCGCTTGAGCCCCAGCGTGGCGAGCTGCGCCGCGAACTCGATCACGATCACCGCGTAAGCGAACGCCCCCAATGCCTCAGGCCCGTAAAGCCGCCCGGCGATGAACAAGAACGGCAGCCGCGCCGCAAGCCGGATCAGGAAGCCGAAGAAGTTCGTCCGCCCGCCCTTGGCGAGGGCGGCGATATCCTCCTCGCCGGACGCCGGCGGCGCCCCGCTCAATGCGCGGCGCCCCAGTTGCGGCCGGTGCCGATCTCGACGCCCAGGGGCACGGTGAGCGTCACTGCCGGCTCGGCCGCGCCTTCCATCACTTCACGGATCACCTTGCTCGCGGAGTCCACGTCGCCCTCCGGCACTTCGAAGACGAGTTCGTCGTGGACCTGCATCAGCATCCGCACCCGGCCGAGGCCCGCGCGCTCGAGCGCCGGGCACATGCGCACCATGGCGCGCTTGATGATGTCGGCGCTGGTGCCCTGAATGGGGGCGTTGACCGCCGCCCGCTCGGCGCCCTGGCGCTCGTGCTGCACCTTGCTCTTGATGCCCGGGAAGTGGGTCTTGCGGCCGAACAGGGTGGTGGTGAAGCCGGTCTCGCGCACGTCGCTGAGCGTCGAGTGAATGTAATCGCGGATGCCGGGGAAGCGGTCGAAATAGCGGTCGATCATCGCCTGCGCTTCGTCCGCGCTGATCGACAGGCGGCCCGCCAGACCCCAGCGTGAGATGCCGTAGAGGATGGCGAAGTTGATCGTCTTGGCGGAGGCGCGGGTGTCGCGGCTCACTTCGCCGAACAGCTCCTGAGCGGTCATCGAGTGGATGTCGTCACCGCGCGCAAACGCGTCGCGAAGCTGCGGCACGTCGGCCATGTGCGCCGCCAGCCGAAGCTCGATCTGGCTGTAATCGGCGGCAAGGATGACATGGCCTTCCTCCGCCACGAACGCGTCGCGGATTCGCCGGCCGATCTCCGTCCGGATCGGGATGTTCTGCAAATTCGGGTCGGTCGAGGACAATCGCCCGGTCTGCGCGCCCGACAGAGAGTAGCTGGTGTGAACCCGCCCCGTCGTCTTGTTGATCTGCTGCTGCAGCGCGTCGGTGTAGGTGCTCTTGAGCTTGGAAAGCTGCCGCCATTCCAGGATCATCGCCGCGATCGGCACGCCCTCACGCGACAGGCGCTCGAGCTCGTTCACGTCCGTCGACCAGGTGCCGGACTTGCCCTTGCGGCCGCCCTTCAAACCCATTTGCGTGAACAGCACGTCGCCAAGCTGCTGCGGGCTGCCGATGGTGAACTTGCACCCGGCCTCCGCGCAGATCTGCTCTTCCAGCAGGGCGATCTGGGTGGAGAATTCCGCCGAAAGCCGGGTCAGCTCCTCGCGGTCGACCTTCACCCCTTCGCGCTCCATGCGCGCCACCACCGGCACCAGCGGCCGGTCGACCATTTCGTAGATCCGCGTCACCCGCTCGTGCGGCATCCGCGCCTTGAAGCGCTTCCACAGCCGCAGAGTCACGTCCGCATCCTCGGCGGCATATTCGGTCGCGCGGTCGAGCGGCACCTGGTTGAACTTGATCTGCTTCTGGCCCGATCCGCACACGTCCTTGAAGGCGATGCAGGTGTGATCGAGGTGCTTTTTGGCAAGGTCGTCCATCGAATGGCTGGCCAGCCCGCCGGCATCGAGGTTGAAGCTCATCACCAGGCTGTCGTCGATCGGCGCCACCTTGATCCCGCGCCGGTCGAACACAATCCAGTCGAACTTGAAATTGTGCCCGACCTTAAGGACAGCAGGATCCTCGAGCAGCGGCTTCAATTTGGCCAGCGCCACGTCGGTCGCGATCTGCTCCGGCCGCTCCGACAGCAGATCGTGCCCGCCATGCTCCAGCGGCACATAGCACGCCTTGCCGCATTCGGTGGCGAGGCTGATCCCGATCAGGTCGGCGGTGACGCAGTCGTAGCCGGACGTCTCGGTGTCCACCGCAACGAGGCCGTTCGCCGTCGCCTCGGCGATCCAGCTCTCCAGCTCGGCGAGATCGGTGACGGTGCGGTAAACGGAGCGGTCGATCGCCGGCTCGGGCCGCACTTCCGCCTGCACCGGAGTCACCGTTGGATTGGTGGACGGCGCCTTGACCTGGCTGGTGCCGTTGAGCCGCGAAATCAGCGAGCGGAAGCCCTGATCCTCCAGGAATTCGCGCAGCGGTCCGTCCGGAATGCCCTTCATCTCCAGGGCGTCGAGCGGCTCCGGCAGCGGCGAATCGCAGACCAGCCGCACCAGCTCGCGCGACAGCCGCGCCGCGTCGGCATGTTCCATCAAATTCTGCTTGAGCTTGGGCTTCTTGATCTCGCCCGCCGCTGCAAGCACGCTCTCCAGGTCGCCATAGTCCTGGATGAGCTGCGCCGCCGTCTTTGGCCCGATCCCCGGCACGCCCGGCACGTTGTCGACGCTGTCGCCCATCAGCGCCAGCACGTCGCCCAATTTCTCGGGCCCAACGCCGAACTTCTCCACCACATAATCGCGGCCGATGCGCCGGTCGTTCATTGTGTCGTAGAGGTCGAGCTTGCCGTCCTCGACCAGCTGCATCAGGTCCTTGTCGGAGGAAACAATGGTCACCTTCCAGTCCTGCGCAAGCGCGGCCTTGGCGTAGCAGGCAATGATATCGTCCGCCTCCAGCCCGTCTTCTTCGATGCACGGCAGCGAGAACGCGCGGGTCGCATCGCGGATCAGCGGGAATTGCGGCACCAGGTCGGGCGGCGGCGGCGGCCTCTGCGCCTTGTACCCGTCATACATATCGTTGCGGAACGTCTTGGAGCCAGCGTCGAAGATCACCGCCAGATGGGTCGGTCCGTCGGCCTTGTGCAGGCTTTCCGCGAGCTTCCACAGCATCGCCGTATAGCCATAGACCGCGCCGACCGGCTGCCCGTGCCGGTTCGTCAGCGGCGGCAACTGGTGATAGGCACGGAAAATATAGCCGCTGCCATCGACGAGGTAGAGGTGA
>DASWMM010000145.1:0-3509 GCA_036399755.1 Allosphingosinicella sp. | reverse complement strand
TCATGTCGATCTTATCGACCCACTCCGGAAAGAACACCGGATCGCGGTTCGACCAGCCCGGCGCCGTCGCCGCCGCTTCGCTGATCGACTGGAGCAGCACGCGCCGCCGCTCGGGATGGAGGTGCGGCAATGCCGCCGCCGCGCAGAACGCGCCGGGCAGCCACGGTCGAACCGCGGCGCCGATCAGCCGCTCGTACAAGAAACGGTAGGACGCGAAATCGGGAAGCCGCTCCTGGCCGAGGTCGAAGGCGGTGATCGCCACCAGCGGCCCCATCAGCGGCTCCATCTCGTCGAGCCCGCTGTCGTCGGGAACGCTGTCGCGGATCTGCTCGAGCCGGCGGTACATCCGCTCCTGCGCGCGAATGCTCGCCGCTTCGCCGACATCGCGGGACCAGCGCCGGATCGCATCGCGGCGGCCAAGCCCGACATCGAGCGAACGGCGGATATAACGCTGCGTCGCCGCAGGGAAATTCGCGAATTCCTTCATTTCGACCAGCGTCAGCGCCCCATGAGCCGGCTTCAGATTCGTCGCCATGACCTCACTCCTTTTACCCGGCGGAGATCATGCGGCCCAAACGGTTACCAGCCGCTTAACCAATCCCCGCTCCCCACCTCGAAATGAATCATGCTTCGGGGGAAGCGGCAAACGGAAATGTTCGCAGCGGGCCGGGCGGCAGCAAAGTGTCGCATCCGTGCCACAGCGGGCGCGGGCGAACGGCGGAAAACCGCGCCGGTGACGGGAGCGTCACGATTTATCCACAAAAATATCGGGTTCGGGGTTGATCCAGATCAGATTGCGCGGCGCGCCGATTTTCGTGGCTGCCGAAAGGTCTCCGGACTGCCTTTCTCAAGGCTCGGCGGTAACCCGGTGGGCGAATTCGCTCACCTCCTCCAGCACCGGCGCCTTGTTGCGGAACGGGCGCGCCAGCGCCGTCATCACGCCGATATGGCCGACGCCCGGGTAGAGGCGGGTCTCGGCGGAAACGCCCGCCGCGTGAAGCGCTGATGCAAGCGCGGTCGTCTGCCGGGGCCGCACCAGCGTGTCCTTGTCGCCCGCCACCAGCAGCGCCGGCGGATCGCCCGCGCCGGCCTGGTTCACCGGCTGGGTGGAGGGCAGATCGGCAACCTGCCCAAAGGCGTCGCGAGTCGCCGCGACATCGAGCGGCAGGAAATCGTACGGCCCGGCAAGCCCGACCAGCCCCCTCACCGCCGCGCGGTCGGCGCCGAGCCAGCGCGGGTCGAGCGCAAGCATCGCCGCATTGTAGGCCCCCGCCGAATGGCCGGCGAGGACGATCCGGTCCGGATCGCCGCCATGGCGCACGATATTGGCCCGCACCCAGCGCACCGCCGCCGCGCCGTCCTCAAGGAAAGCCGGGTAGCGCACCTCCGGCACCAGCCGGTAATCCGGCACCGCGACCACGAAGCCGCGCGAGGCGAGCGCCCGGCCGGCAAAGGCATAGCCGCCACGGTCGCCCGAGCTCCACGACCCGCCGTAGAACCAGACGATCACCGGCAGCCGCGCCCCGGCCGCGGTATTGCGCGGCGCATAGACGTCGAGCCGCTGCCGGGCGTTGGGGCCATAAGCCTCGCCGCGCGCAACCACGCTCCCGCCCCGGTCCTTCGGCACGACGCCGTTGAAAGCGCCAAGCGGCGAACAGGCGCCGAGCAGGAGCGGGAGCAAGGTAAATAGTCGGCGCATGAGACGGCCTCAATGGTAAGAGCGGTAAAGCGTGGAAGCCTTGGGGCCGCCGCCGCGTTCCCCCTCGCACCAATTAGCGAAGGAGCAGCACCATGCGCAGCAACAGCGGCGGCGGCAAAAGCAGCAACAACACCGGCAACCCGACCCTGGAGGAGCATCAGGCGGAAAAGGGCGTCTCGGGCAATGCGATCCGCGGCGAGAAGAAGGTCGATGCGGCGCCGAGCCGCACCAGTCAGAGGAAGCACCAGAGCAGTTAAAAATCCGGGCGCCCCGGGCGCGGATCAGCTCCGCGCCCGGGCCACGACGGGCTTACGGCCCGACATCCTCGACATGCTTCTGCACCCGCGGCCGGATCTGGCCTGGCAGACCCATCGCCTTCGCGACCTTGTCGTCCCAGGCATAAGGATCGGTGCGGAAGATGACCTTGCCGCCATCGGAATAGGCGCTGTGATAAAGCAGCCGCACCGGCACCTCCTCCGGCAGGGAGATGCTGGTTTCCTTCTTGGTCGCCAGCGCCTTGTCGAACGCCTCGAGCTGGCCTTGATCCTGGGCAAGCAGGCGCGCGAAGCCGACGGCGTCCTGCACGCGGACGCAGCCGTGGCTCGAATGGCGGTCGGTGGTCGCGAACAGCGCCTTGGCGGGCGTGTCGTGCAGGTAGATTGCGTGCTTGTTGGTCATGTCGAACTTGACCAGGCCAAGCGCCGATTTCGGGCCGCCTTTCTGCACCAGCCGGCCGTTCTCCAGGCTGATATTTTCCTTGGCCATATAGGCCGCGCCCTTGGGCTTGATCTCTTCCTCGGCGATCGAATCGGGGATGTTCCAGGGCGGGTTGGCGACCAGCCGCACGATCGGCGAACTGAGCGGCGGCGTTTCCCATTCGGGCTGGCCGACCACCACGTTGCGGCGGTTGGCGAGCTGTCCGTCGCGCAGGTAATAAAGCTCGGCGGCGGCCGTATTCACGTCGATCCGGGTTGCCGGCGGCGCCCGGTCCAGCCAGCGCCGCCGCTCGAGGTTCACCGCCAGGATTCGCGCCCGCTCCCGCGCGCCGGTGTTCAGCGCCTCGATGGTCGCGTTGCCGATCACGCCGTCGGGCTTGATGCCGTAATCTGCCTGCACCTTCTTCACGCCTTCGGCCATCGCCGCCGTAAAGGTGGTGGAAGGCGCCGCGGCCGCCGCTTGCTTCGGCTGGGCCGCTTTGGCCTTGCCGACGATCTTGCCATCCGCCTGCTCCGGCGCCGCCTGCTCGGACGTGGCGAGATAGCCGTTGGCCCGCAGCGCCGCGGCGATCGCCGGCACCCGCGGGTCCTTGTCGCCGCGCTCGATCTTGTCGCCCGCCGGGATCGCCTGGCGCTGCTCGCCCGCCGCCTGCTTGGCATAGCCGGCATAAGCCTGCTGAAGCGCCTTATATTCCTCGTCCTGCGGCGCGAGGCCGTTCAGCCATGCGCGCACGCCGCCGCTCTCCACCGCCTGGCCGAGCCCGGCCACCACATCCACCTGGTTGCGCTTCACTTCATAGACTTCGAACAGCTTGGCCGGATCGACCACGCCCATCGACAGCGCTTGCGCGTAATCGAGCGCGGCAAGCGTCAGCCCCGCCTCCCGCTCCGCCGCCGAGGTGCCCGCCTTGGCGGTCTTCATGAAGGTATCGGGGTTGATCGCGTGCGCCTGCGCCTCGCCGAGCGCCGCGGTCAGCTCGCCGGCCTCCTTGCCGTTCCACACCGCCGCCCACCCGCGCGCCTCGTAGAAGCGCTTGACCCGCTCGTCGGTTACCGCCGCCTTGAGCGCTTCGGGCGTCACCTGCTCGGCATTG
>DASWMM010000144.1:0-5382 GCA_036399755.1 Allosphingosinicella sp. | reverse complement strand
CAGCGGATGAACGTCGTCGCGTCCAAGCGGGCCGACCTTCAGGTCACCGACCGCTCCATGATCTGGAACTCGGACCTGATGGAGACCCTGGAGCTCGACAACCTGATCGGCCAGGCGGTCGTCACCATGCACAGCGCCGCCAACCGCAAGGAAAGCCGCGGCGCCCACATGCACGAGGACTATCCCAACCGCGACGACGTCAACTGGCTCAAGCACACGATCAGCTGGTTCGACGGCTGGGGCGGCAAGGGCGGCGGCGTCAAGATCGACTACCGCCCGGTCCACGAATACACCCTCACCGACGAGATCGACTACATCCAACCCAAGGCGCGGGTGTATTAAGGAGAAGCTTTGAACTCGCGGGACACTGAGCGGCTTTTCGGCTTTCGCGGCGCCGCAGCGCTAAAGCCGGGCGAGCGTGCTTTCCAGCTCGACAGTCCACAGGCGCGCCGCCTCGCGGACCTTACCGGCGTTCAAGCCGATCTCGCGCGGGTCGAGCATTGCTGCCGGATCATTCTGACTCGGAGGGAAGCGGAGAGCCAAGCAGCCGTCCGAGTGGCGGCCTTCGACAGCGCGCTTATGCGATACCGGCGCTGCTTCAACTCAGGGCCCCGTCACGGCCTGAGCAGCAAGCACGTAAAGCGCCTCGAACCGCGCCTTCAGGAGACCCACCAATTGGTGGTGGATATGGCCAATCGGGCGATTGCGCACTGCGCCAGCGGTTATGAAGATAATCGCACCTACATCGCCGTCAGGCTGGCCGCAGGCAAGGTCGAGATGCGGCTCGGCGTCATGCACCAGGCTGTGCTCCACCTTGCTACGGCGAGGGTCGCCGCCCTCGCCGAACTGGCGTGCGCTCTTCGCGAGGCGGCGCGAAGCGAGGCCGACGGGATCGCTTTCACCCTTGAGGCAGAAGTTAAGATGTATGACGAGGCCGCGATAAAGGGACTTGTGCCGGTCGAGCCGGTCCTCGACGCGGACGGCGAACCGATGCACGCCGATTACCGGACCGGCACCGGCTCGCGCCGATAAAGGGAGAGCTGGCGCGGGAGTGGGACTGCACAATCGCGAGCGGCTAATCGGCGACCGTCTCCAGTGCCTCGCGGATGCGCCCCATGTCGGCGGAGAAGCTGCGCTGGAGGGCGCTGTCGTCCAGCGCGGCGCGCTCCGTGACCATCGGCATGGACAGGCCGATGCGCAGGGTGGCGCCCCATAAGCCGTCGGGGCGCTTGACGCATTTCACCGGCTGGCCGAGGCGGACATTGTGGGCGAGCAGTTGCTTGTGCCAGCGCGCCGCGTCCTCAAAGGTGGCGCCGCCGCCCATGCCGGACAGGTCGAGCGTGGACAGAGTCCGCATCTCCACCGGGTGGGTGTCCGCGGTCTCCTTCTGCCCCAGCGGGTAGGGGGCGACTCGCCTCGCCGCCGTCTTCTCAATGATGCAGTCACGCACCGCCTGGTGGAAGGCGAGGATCACGCGGGTCACTTGGCTGAGGCTGAGCTGCTGAAACCGCTCGAGCTCGAACAACGACGCTTCCAGGCGAAGCAGCAGGCCAAGGTTGGCGCTGTTCTCCAGCGCCTCGCGGCCCGCGCAGGCATCCGGCCACTCGGCGCGGCGGAAGATGCTCGAAAGGCCGGCGGCGAGGGGCGCCATGCCGCGCATCTGCCCGGCGGGCAGGATCGCGAAGCCGCTGAACGGCGGCCCGCCCATGAATTTGGAGCCGGTGACGAAAACGATGGCGTCCCGCGCCAGATAGTCGGCGATGGCGGGCGATGTGATCCGCGCCTGGCAGGCATCCACCACGAAGGTGACCGCCTGTCCGTGACGCGCACGAAGGCCGTCCATGTCGGCGAAGCAGGGAAGGATCAGCCCGGTCTTGGAGCCGTGAACGGCATGAACCAGCACATGCCGCTCCTGCGCCACGGCCGCCGACGCTGCCTCGTCCATGGCCTGCGCGATTTCCCCGGAAGGGCGGGCGCGGCCCTCGCCATCGCGCACGGGGATGTCGATCATCTGGACGTGCGTGTCGCCCAGGCCAGCCACCGGCCGGCCAGGCGACACCGCGATGTCGAGCGCCGTCTCGTTGGCGAAATAGCGACCAAAGGCGGAATGGATGCAGCCGCTTCCCACTTCATCGGCGCCCAGCAGGATGTTGTGCGTCCCGCCGGCGCCGCGGCCCTGCACGCAAGCCAAGGCGACGTATTCGAGGTCCGTGCCCGAGGGCGCGAAGACGATCTCGGCGTCGGCAGGGAGGGCGTAAGCCTTGCGGATACGGCTGCGCAGGCCCTCCAGCCGCGCCCCATATTCCTCGCCGCTCAGCTCCGGCCCGATCTCGGCAAGGAGCCGCTCGGCACGCGCATAAGCAGCCGGGGAAACATCGTTGGCCGTGGAGGAGGCGTAGGCCAGCACATCGCTCGGCTGCGGCGCCGAAAGGTAGCGGTTGAGGCCCGTTGCGGGGTCGAGCACGATCCGTGCATCGCCGCCCCTTGTCATCACCGCGCACGCATCGGGCTCGACTGTCCGCACCTGCTTCTCCCCATTCGGCCTCACCAACCGTAACCCGGCACTTGGCTGGGGACCAAGGCCGGATTATGACGCCCCGCCGGCGCCGTTCTCGCGCGCCTTACGTAAGGCTGCCCGCTTTGTCCGAAACGATTAGACCGATCACCATTCCGGACGAGGCCAAAGAGCGCCTGCGCATCCTGTTCATCGCCAAGCACGCGCTGTGGGAAGGCGGCCTTCATCCCGAGGACGGCAACCATGCATTGTACCATGTCGAGGTGCGCGAGATCCTGAAAGGCCTCGGCCTCAACGTCAGCCTTGCCAACCGGTACGAAGCCTTGTTCGACAAGCCGGACGTCGATTTCGTGTTTCCACTGCTCAACCGCGGCGGCTTCCTGAACAGCGAAATGATGCTGCCCTTGCTGTGCACCCGGCACGGCATTCCGTTTCTCGGCGCGAGCCCGATCCTGCGCGGCGTCTCGGACGACAAGCATTTCACCAAAATGGCGGCCGCCTCGCGTGGCGTGCCGACTGCGCCCTGGACGATCTACCGCCGCGGCGCCCCGGTTGAGCAGGATCGCTGCCCGGCGGGCGAACGGCTGGTGATCAAGCCCAACGCCTCCTCGGCAAGCTGGGGCGTCCAGGACGCGCGCGACTGGGCCGGCGTCGAGGCCGCCGTCGCCGACATCCACAGCCAGGGCCATGACGCGATCGTCGAGCCGTTCCTGAACGGCAGCGATGTCGAAGTGCCGGTGGTGACGATCGACGGCAAGCCGACCATCCTGCCCATGGTGATGTTCGAACAGGCCGATCCGTCGCACCTGCGCACTTATTACGAAAAGCGCGACCTGGTGGACCGCTCCCAGAAATATGAGCTGGTCACCTTCGAGGATGCCGAGTGGATGCCGGTGATCGCGGATTATACGCGGCGCATGGCAGCGGAATTCCACCCGTTCGATTATGGGCGTTTCGAATTCCGGCTGGACCGGGAAGGCGGCACCGTTCAATTCCTGGAGGTCAACCTCAACGCCAATCTTTGGTCGCAAAAGGTCTATGGCCGCTCGGCGAGGCTTGCCGGCTGGACTCAGGAGCAGCTGATCGAGACGATCCTGTGCGAAAGCCTGGTCCGCAACGGCCTGATCGATTCGGATGCCGTGCGTGCCGGCTGACGCCCCGGCGAACGGCGTGCGGCCGTTCACCGCGATCGTCCTCGCCGCCCAGCGCGACGGCAAGCTCGATCCGATGGCGGCCGAAGCCGGGGTGTCGCACAAGTGCCTGCTCCTGATCGTCGGCCGGCCCTTGCTCGAATATGTGATCGAGGCGCTGGTCGCGGTGCCGGGGCTGGAGCGGATCCGGATATGCATCGAGCCCGCCGCGGTTGAGGCGGTTCGCACCGTCAAGGGCGCGTCGGGCGAGCTTGGCGTGCCGGTCGATTTCGTGCCCTCCGCGCCGACCATCACCGAAAGCGCCTACGCTTCGGCGGAAGGCGTGGCCGGGCCGATCGTGATCACCACCGGCGACAATGTGAACCTGACGCCCGGCGCGGTGCGGCAGATGCTGGACGCGCTGGCCGGCGGCGCCGACGCGGTGCTTGCCATGGCCAGCCGCGAGGCGGTGCTTGCCGCCCATCCGGAGGGGCAACGCCGCTTCTACGAATTCAAGGATCGGGCCTACGCCAATTGCAACCTGTACGCGATGGGCGGGCCCGACGCGCTCAAGGTTGCCGAGACGTTTCGCGAAGGCGGGCAGTTCGCCAAGAACCGCAATCGCCTCATCCGCGTCATCGGGCTGGTCAACATCGCGTTGTTCGTGCTTCGGCTGGCACCGCTCCATTGGGCGATGAAGCGGCTGTCGCGGCGCCTCGGCGCGCGCCTTGCGGCGGTGGTGCTGGAGGACGGCGCCCACGCCGTCGATGTCGACAATCCGCGCACCTACAAGGTCGCCGAGACGATTTTGCTGCGCAAGGAAGCACTTCGCCCGCGATAGCGCCCTTTCGCCGGGGGCTTTCAGTCGCTATCTGCCCAGGCAGACGAGGATCAAGGACACCATGGCCGAATTCGCCCTCCCCAAGAACAGCGTCATCAAGCCCCGCGGCAAGGACCATCGTGCCCCCGCCGGCGCCGGCCGGGTGAAGCGCTTCAAGATCTACCGCTACGATCCGGAAACGGGCGAGAATCCGCGCTACGACACGTTCGAGCTCGACCTCGACGACACCGGGCCGATGGTGCTCGACGCGCTCTTGAAGATCAAGAGCGAGGTTGATCCGAGCCTGACCTTCCGCCGCTCGTGCCGGGAGGGGATTTGCGGTTCGTGCTCGATGAACATCAACGGCCGCAACGGCCTCGCCTGCACCACCGCGATCGAGGACTATAAGGGCGAGGTCCGCCTTACCCCCCTGCCGCACATGGATGTGGTCAAGGATCTTGTGCCCGATTTCACGCACTTTTTCGCGCAGTACGCCTCTATCGAGCCGTGGCTGAAGACCAAGACTCCCACGCCGTCGGGCAAGGAGCGACTTCAGTCGCCCGAGGACCGGGCGAAGATCGATGGGCTGTACGAGTGCATCCTGTGCGCCTGCTGCTCGTCTTCCTGCCCGAGCTATTGGTGGAATTCGGACCGATTCCTCGGCCCGGCCATCCTGCTCCAGGCCTTCCGCTGGCTCGCCGACAGCCGCGACGAATATACCGGCGAGCGTCTCGACCAGCTCGAGGATCCGTTCCGCCTGTACCGCTGCCACACGATCATGAACTGCGCCAACGTCTGCCCCAAGGGCCTGAACCCGGCCAAGGCGATCGCCGAGACCAAGAAGCTGCTGGTGGAGCGGGCGGTTTAAGGCATCGTGACCACGAGATTAGTTCGTCCCGAGCGAAGTCGAGGGGCGC
>DASWMM010000143.1:0-7835 GCA_036399755.1 Allosphingosinicella sp. | reverse complement strand
TTCCTCCCTGCCGCGATGCGGTGGGGAGGGGGACCACCCGATGGGTGGTGGAGGGGTAGTAAGCCGCAGAAAAAGCGGATTCGTGCGATCCTCCAAGCCCCATGCCACTTACCCCTCCACCACGCTACGCGTGGTCCCCCTCCCCATCTACCGATGGGGAGGAATTCGCAGGCATAAGCAGTTCGAGGGCGCACAGCGCCGCCTGGAGGCGGACGCCGCCGCGGCCGAGATCGCCGAAGTCGCGGCTGTCGGCCATGATGTCCTTGGGATCGGCGCCGCGGCGGGCGCGGGCGAAGAGCACGGTGCCGATCGGCTTGCGCGCACTGCCGCCGTCCGGACCCGCAACCCCGGTAACCGCCACCGCGACATCGGCACGGCTCTTCTTCAGCGCGCCCTGCGCCATCGACCAGGCGGTCGCCACGGAAACCGCGCCGAACGTGTCGAGCACGTCGGGCGAGACGCCCAGCAAGTCGCCCTTGGCCTCATTCGAGTACGTGACGAACCCGGCTTCCACCACGTCGGAGCAGCCGGGAATTTCGGTAAGCGCGGCCGAGACCAGCCCACCGGTGCAGCTTTCCGCAACCGCCACCCGAAGTCCGGCCGCGCGATTGGCGTCGATCACCTTGCGCGCGGCTTCGACCAGTTCCGCGGGGAGGACGAACTGCCGCGGCTCAACCATCCTTGCAGAGTTCGAACTTGCCGAGGCCCTTGGCCGGCTTTCCGTCGGCGCCTGCGGCGGCGCCTTTGTTGCGATCGACGAGGGCGGCGGCCGAGGCAGCCAGCATGCCGATATTCTCGGCCGGCAGCGGCGACAACGCCTCCATCACACCGCTGATCTCGGTGCAATTTTCGACCGGCATTTCACTGACCGCCATGCCGCTCACCATTGATCCCATGAACTTGACCAGGGACTCGGTGTCTTTCACCGGCGGCACATCGCCGCCCATGACGGTCAAGAGCACCTGCCCCGCGGACGCCTCCCGTCCGGCGCTCTCGGCTGTCAGGCGGGCGTGGAAGGCGGCGCCCTTGGTCGCGAGAAACGAGCCGGCGGGAACATGCGCCCGGCATTTCTCGGTGATCGCCTGGACTATGAAGGGCGTGAACACCATTGCGGCGTCGGCGATCTGCCTTTTGGTGACGCATTGCGGCGCAGGCGTAGCGGCCGGCGCGGTGAGCAAGGCGATAATGGCAAGGCTGTGGATCATTGGTCCTCCGGCAGGCTTAAGGTGGCGATCGCCTGGGCCGCTATGCCTTCGCCTCTTCCGGTGAAGCCGAGCCGCTCGGTGGTCGTGGCCTTGATGCTAACGCGGGGGAGGGGCAGCCGCAACAGCGCCGCAAGCCGGGTCCGCATCGCGTCCCGATGCGGGCCGACCTTGGGCGCTTCGCAGATCACCGTCGCATCGACATGGTCGATCCGGCCTCCGCGCGCGTCCACCAGCCCGAGGGCATGCTCGATGAACAGGGAGGAGGGGGCACCGCGCCACTTCGGGTCCGAAGGCGGGAAGTGCTGGCCGATATCGCCCTCGCCGAGCGCGCCCAGGATGGCGTCGGTGACGGCGTGGAGCACAACATCGGCGTCGCTATGGCCCTTCAGGGCGCGGTCGTGGGGGATGAGGATGCCGCCCATCCACACCCCGTCGCCCGGCTCAAAGGCGTGAACGTCGAAGCCCATGCCCGTCCGGGAGACGAGCCGGCCGCGAAGCCGCTCCTCGGCAGCAGCAAAATCGGCTTCGTAGGTAAGCTTCTCCAGCATCCTGTCTCCCTCAACAATCGCAACGTGGGCGCCGAACGCGCGGGCGACCTGCGCATCGTCGGTGGCCGGCGCACCTGTCCAGGCACGATGCGCGGCGAGAATGACGTCGAAGCGGAACGCCTGCGGCGTCTGCACCCGGACGAGCGCTTCGCGGGGCACCACGTCCCCCAACTGGCTCCCGGCCTGAGCAAGGGTGTCCACCACGGGGAGGGCAGGGACGGCGCCCTCAGCCGTGTCCAGCGCCGCGACCAGCCGCTGGATGACGTCAGAGGGAAGGAAAGGCCGGGCGGCATCGTGGATCAGCACGGCGTCCGCGCCGCCATCGGCCGCGATTGCTTCCAAACCTTTGCGGACGCTGTCCTGCCGCTCGGCGCCCCCCTTTATTGGTGCGCCCAAAGCGCGGTCTCCGATGGTGTCGGCGTATAGCTCCTCCTGGCCGGCGCCGATCACCACCCGAATTTCATCGATCAGCGGATGGCGCAGGGCATCCACCGCGTGCGCCAGCAGCGCCTTGCCGGCCACCTTGCGATATTGCTTGGGCAGGTCGCCGCCCACCCGGCTGCCGCTGCCCGCCGCGACCAGCAACGCGACCGTCTTGCCCCTGTTTCCCATAGCGGCGGCGTAGCGGAGCCCAGCCTTGCCCGCCAGCGCCTTTGCCCCTATTTGAGCGCCTCCCATGCCAAAGCTGTCGCCCATCCAGATCGGACCCGTCCGCATCGGCTCGCCCGTGATCCTGGCGCCCATGACCGGAGTCACCGACCGTCCGTTCCGCCGCATCGTCAAGCGCTTCGGCGCGGGGCTTACGGTGACCGAGATGATCGCCAGCCAGGCGATGATCCGTGAAACCCGCCAGTCGCTTCAGAAAGCCGCCTGGGATCCGGTCGAGGACCCCGTCTCCATGCAGCTCGCCGGCTGCGCGCCGGCCGAGATGGCGGAAGCGGCCAAGCTCAACGAGGACCGCGGCGCCGCCATCATCGACATCAACATGGGCTGCCCGGTCAAGAAAGTGGTCAACGGCGACGCCGGCTCCGCCTTGATGCGTGATCTAAAGCTCGCCGGCCAAATCATTGATGCGACTGTTAAAGCCGTAAAGGTGCCGGTGACGCTCAAGATGCGCATGGGTTGGGATCATTCCAGCCTCAATGCGCCCGAGCTTGCCCGCATCGCCGTCGATCTCGGCGTCCGGATGATCACCGTCCACGGCCGCACCCGCAACCAGATGTACAAGGGCGAGGCCGACTGGGGCTTCGTCCGCAAGGTCAAGGATGCGGTGGCGGTGCCGGTGATCGTCAACGGCGACATCTGCTCGATCGACGACGCCGAAACCGCGCTTGCCCAGTCGGGCGCCGACGGCGTGATGATCGGCCGCGGCGCCTACGGCCGGCCCTGGCTGCTCGGCCAGGTCATGCACTGGCTCGACACCGGCGAGCGCGCCGCCGATCCCAGCATCGAGGAGCAATATCTCCTGATCACCGAGCAGTATCGGGACATGCTGTCCCACTACGGCGCCGAAACCGGCGTCAACGTCGCCCGCAAGCATATCGGCTGGTACACCAAGGGGCTGCACGGCTCGGCGGAATTCCGCAACGCTTTCAACAAGGAAGGCGACCCCGCCCGCGCCCTCCAAATGCTCCGCGACTTCTACGACCCCTACCTCAGCAAAGCCGCCGCCTGAGCGTCGAAAGCCCCTCCTCGCACGCCCAAGCGAGGGGAGGGGCTCAAGAACCTGTGTTCTTTTTGCCACATTCTTGTGTTAGCCCCATCGGGTGAACGCCGAAGCGCCCATCTCCATCGACGCCGCGCCCTCCCTGCGGCAGCGCCTTGGCGGCGCGGTTCGCGGCCGGCTTGTTCCGCTCGCCGAGATCGCCACTGCGGTCGCCGTCGTGGCGATTGCGACGGTCAGCTACTTCATCGTCAGCAAGGAAAGCCGGCCCGGAGCGCTGCTGACGCCGCCCCTCGTCGCGACCTTGCTGGTCGCCAACCTTGTGCCGGCGATGGCTCTGATGGTGCTGGTCGCCCGCCGCTTCGCGATGCGCCGCGCGGCGTCCTCCTTGATCGGGGGAAGGGGGCGCCTCCACGTCCGGCTGGTTGCACTCTTCTCCGTGATCGCAAGCGTTCCCACTCTGCTGGTGGTGATCTTCGCGTCCTTGCTGTTCCAGATCGGCGCCGACTTCTGGTCTTCGGAGCGCGCCCGGGCGATGCTGGAGAATACGGCGACGATCGCTCAGGAAGCGTATCAACAGGAGCTGACTCGGGTCGAACTCGAAACCGTTACGATGTCGAAGGACTTGATCGAGTTTCTCTCCGAGCGTGGACTCGATGATCCCCAGTTCGCCGAGTTCTTCTTCAACCAGGTTTACGTGCGGAACCTCTCGGAAGCCGTGATCATGAGCGTCGGGCCCGACGGCGAAATCCGCCGCCTGGCGCTGGTCAATCCCTACGATCGCACGCTTGAGCGCGAGGTCACTTCGAACTCGCTCAAGTTGTTGAGCAAGGGCCGCGTCAGTGTCACGACCGTTACCGGAGACCGGATCGGATCGGTCACTCCGCTCCCGGTGGAGAAGGACACGTATCTTTACGCGGCGAGGGCTTTCGACCCCGAGATGACGGCCCGGCTTCAGCGCGCCGAAGCGGTGCTTGCCGACTACAATGCCTTGCTCGCCCGCTCGAAGGTGCTCCAGTTCCGGTTCAACGCCGCTTTGCTCCTGGTCTCGCTTCTGATCGTGGCGCTCGCAATCTGGATCGCGTTGGCACTGGCGGACCGTCTGGTGCGGCCGGTCGGCGCCCTGGTCGATGCCGCGCGCAAGGTTACCGCGGGCGACCTCGCCGCACGGGTGGAGGTTTCGAACTCGCGCGATGAGGTCGGCACGCTTGGCCACGCGTTCAACCAGATGACGGGGCGGCTCGAGGAGCAAACGGGCGCGCTGATGTCCGCCAACGCGCAGCTCGACAGCCGCCGCACCTTTATCGAGGCGGTGCTCGGCGGCGTCACCGCGGGCATCATCTCGCTCGACGAGCAGCGCCGGGTGCGGCTGATCAACAGCCCCGCCCAGGCGCTGCTCAGGACGACCAACGAGGAGGCGGTCGGCCGCCGCCTCGCCGAGCTTGCGCCCGAGCTCAACGCCCACCTGGACGGCGAGCATCGCGAGGACATCATCCAGTTCACCACCGCCGGCGATCCGCGCACCCTTGCCGTCAAGCGCGTGCGGGTGGAGGGCGGCCACGTCCTCACCTTCGACGACATCACCGACCAGCTCACCGATCAGCGCCGCGCCGCCTGGTCCGATGTCGCCCGCCGAATCGCCCACGAAATCAAGAACCCGCTCACCCCGATCCAGCTCGCCGCCGAACGCCTCCAGCGCCGCTACGGCAAGGAGATCAGCTCCGATCCGGGCACGTTCGAGCAGCTCACCGGCATCATCGTCCGCCAGGTCGGCGACCTCCGGCGAATGGTGGACGAATTCTCCTCCTTCGCGCGCATGCCTAAGCCGGTGTTTCGCGAGGAATCGGTCGGCGAGATCGCCCACCAGGCGCTGTTCCTGCACGAGGTCGCCCACCCCGACATCGCCTTCCGCCTCGAAGCGCCGCAGCCGCCGCCGACCCTGGTCTGCGACCGCCGCCAGCTCGGCCAGGCGCTCACCAACCTCGTCAAGAATGCGGTGGAAGCGATCGGCCAAAAGCGCGAGGAAGGCCGCGGCGGCGCCCAGGAAGAGGTCGCCATAGAAATCCGCGAAAACGACACCCATTTGTGCATCGAGGTGCGGGACACCGGCATCGGCCTTCCCGCCGATCGCGGCCGGCTCACCGAGCCTTATATGACCACCCGGGTGAAGGGCACCGGTCTCGGCCTCGCCATCGTCAAGAAGATCGCCGAGGAACATTTCGGCACCATCGACTTTGAGGATGGGCCGGGCGGGGGCACTTTGGTGCGCCTCCAATTCGATTCAGAAGCGCTCGCC
Source organism: Allosphingosinicella sp. (assembly GCA_036399755.1). Taxonomy (GTDB): domain Bacteria; phylum Pseudomonadota; class Alphaproteobacteria; order Sphingomonadales; family Sphingomonadaceae; genus Allosphingosinicella. The sequence continues at coordinate 2,123 of DASWMM010000143.1, read as the reverse complement.
CGGCTCGCCGGCCGGGGCGGCGACGACATTTCAGGCAAGGCGGCGAACGGATAATATGGCGCTCGACATACTCATCGTCGACGACGAACAGGATATCAGGGATCTCGTCTCGGGCGTGCTCGAGGACGAAGGCTATTCCTGCCGAACCGCGGCAAGCAGCACCGAGGCGCTGCAGGCGCTCTCCGACCGGCGGCCGTCTTTGGTCCTGCTCGACGTCTGGCTGCAGGGCTCCAAGCTCGACGGCCTTCAGCTCCTGGAAGAAATCAAGCGCCGCGACCCGACGCTGCCGGTGCTGATGATCTCGGGCCACGGCAATCTCGACACCGCGGTGGCGGCGATCCGCCAGGGCGCCGCCGACTTCATCGAAAAGCCGTTCGAGGCCGGCCACCTCCTCCATCTCGTCGCCCGCGCGACCGAGACCGACCGGCTGCGGCGCGAGAATGCCACCCTGCGCGCCCAGATCGGCAACGACACCGAGCTGACCGGCTCGAGCGTCGGCATCAACGCGGTGCGCGCAACCCTGAAGCGGGTCGCCGGCACCGGCAGCCGGGTTCTGATCAGCGGCCCGGCGGGCGTCGGCAAGGAAGTGGCGGCGCGCCTGCTCCACGCCTGGAGCAATCGCAGCAAAGGCCCCTTCATCGTGGTCAGCGCCGCGCGGATGACCCCGGAACGGGTCGAGGAGGAGTTGTTCGGGGTGGAGGAGGGGGGCGAACTCGCCCGGCCCGGCCTCCTCGAACAGGCCCATGGCGGCACGTTGTTCCTGGACGAAATCGCCGACATGCCGCTCCCCGCGCAGGGCAAGATCCTGCGCGTGCTGACCGATCAGAGCTTCACCCGGGTCGGCGGCCAGCGCATCGTGCGGGTCGACATGCGGGTCATCTCGTCCACGGCGCGGACGCTGTCGGAGGAAATCGCGCTCCAGAAATTCCGCGAGGACCTCTTCTACCGCCTCAACGTCGTGCCCGTGCACCTGCCGGCGCTCTCGGAGCGGCGCGAGGACATCCCCGAGCTCGTCGCCCACTTCGCGGCCCGCTATGCCGCCGAACAACGGCTCGCCACGCCCAATTTCTCGGCCGACGCGATCGCCGCGCTCCAGGCCTATGACTGGCCCGGCAACGTCCGGCAGCTCAGGAACGTGATCGAACGCACCATCATCCTCGCGCCCGGCGCCAGGGTCGGCTGCATCGAAATCGACATGCTTCCGCCCGAATTGCTGAACGAACAGGCCAGCCTCAGCCCCGGCGAGGCGGTCAAGGCGATCATGGGCACGCCGCTGCGCGAAGCCCGCGAGACCTTCGAGCGCGAGTATCTCCGCGTCCAGATCCGCCGCTTCTCCGGCAACATCTCCCGCACCGCCACCTTCATCGGCATGGAGCGCTCCGCCCTGCACCGCAAACTGAAGGCGCTGGGCATTGCCGAAACCAAAAGCGACGAGGGCGAGTAGGAGCACTAATATAGTGAGGCAGTGACGGGGCGAGCGGCCAATGGCCGCTTCCGGCCCATTGTGGACCTGGGAAGCGCCGTCGCCTCGCGCGAAGCTGACATTGATGTCCATCAACGCTACTCAGCAATTATGGAGAGAAGGTGTGGCGGGCTTTGAGGTGGCTGAAAGGCGTAAGCATCACGCTGCTTCTGCTTGCTGCTCTGCTCGTGGTCATCGGCTTACAGGAAGCAAAATCGGACGCCGCCCAGCACCGGTTGACGCTGGGGCTCGCTGGATGGCCGGCTGACACACCGCCTCTCACGATCGCGCTGCTGTCCGACATTCATCTTGGTAACCGAGCGATGGACGCGAAGCGGTTGGACCGGATCGTCAGCGAGGTGAACGCAGCACGACCGGATCTGGTGCTATTGGCCGGAGACTTCATGGTTGGCCACGACGCGGTTGGTGCATCCCAGCGAGCCCTTGGTCTGCAAGCACCGTTGTCTCGCTTGACCGCGCGGCTGGGTGTGATTGCAGTTCTCGGCAACCATGACCATTGGACTTCGCCCACTTCGGTCCGTGCCGCTCTGGTCCGTGCCGGTGTGAAGGTGCTTCAGAACGAAGCCCTCCGGCGCGGGCCAGTCACGATATTGGGCATCGATGACGCCTTCTCAGGCCATGACGACGTAAGCGCGACGCT
>DASWMM010000142.1:0-2328 GCA_036399755.1 Allosphingosinicella sp. | reverse complement strand
GCCGAGAACAATCTCGTTAAATGCTCCTGGTATGGCGGCGATCCCTATTGGGGCCGCCTGCTGGCTGCCGCCGGCTCCTCGGGCGTCGCGTTCGAGGCGGAGAAGACCGAGGTAGCTTATGGCGGCATCGTCGTCTCGCGGGCCGGCACCAATGCCGAGCATGACGGCGAGGCGGTGCGGACGCACATGGCCAACGAGCGGATCGAGATCGAAGTGGCGCTTGGGCTCGGCTCCGGGCGGGCGCAGGTGATCGGGATCGATCTTGGCCCGGGCTACATCAAAGAGAATTCGAAGACGTCATGAGAAGCCCGACCGAAACCGCGCGCGTTCTTGTGCAGGCGCTGCCCTATATCCGCCGTTTCGCCGGGAAATCGGTGGTGGTGAAGCTGGGTGGCGCGGCGATCGACAAGGAGATCGATCGGGCGCTTGCGCAGGATGTGCTGCTGCTGCGAAGCGTCGGGGTGCGGGTGGTGCTGGTCCATGGCGGCGGGCCGCAGGTCGATGTGATGATGCGGCGGATGGGCAAGGAGCCGGAGTTTCGCGACGGCTTGCGGGTCACTGATGCCGAGACGCTGGAGATCGTGCGCATGGTGCTGGTCGGGAAGATCAACCGCGATCTGGTTGCCACCATCAACCGGGAGGCGCTGGACGAGCCGGTCGCGGTGGGTGTGTCGGGCGAGGATGCGGGGCTGCTGACGGTGACTCAGCGCGATCCGAGCCTCGGGTTTGTCGGCGACGTCAGCCTGGTGCGGGAAAGCGTGCTTCACCGGCTGCTCGACGAGGGGCTGGCGCCGGTGGTCTCCACCATCGGCGCGGACGACACCGGCCAGCCGTTCAACATCAACGCCGACGAGGCAGCCCGGGCGATCGCGGTGGCGATGGGGGCGGAGAAGATCGTCTACCTCACCGCCGCGCCCGGGCTGTTGGAGGACGTGAACGACGAGGACAGTCTGGTGCCGCGCCTGACCTCGGCCGAGCTTCGCGAACGGATCGAGGGCGACAGCGTCAGCGCCGGCATGATCCCCAAGCTGCGCGCCTGCGCCGACGCGGTGGACGCCGGCGTCGGCACCGCGCACATCATCGACGGCCGGGTACCGCACGCCCTGCTGGTGGAATTGCTCACCGACGAGGGGATCGGCACCATGGTGCGGCGGGAGAAGAGCTGGTGAGGGATCTGCTGACGATCGCCGATCTCGGGCGGGACGGCATCGAGGCGATCCTGGCGTTGGCGGAGCGGCGCGACCTTGGCCGGACGCTTGCCGGAAAGGGCGTGGCCCTGGTCTTCCAGAAGCCGAGCGCGCGGACTCGCAACTCGATGGAGATGGCGGTGGTGCAGCTTGGCGGGCACCCGATCTACATCCAGAAGGAGGAAGTCGGCCTCGGCACGCGCGAGACGGCCGAGGACGTGGCGCGCACCCTGGCGTGCTACCACCAGGTGATCGCGGCGCGGGTGATTGATCACCAGGATTTGGTGCGCATGGCTGGCGCAACGGAGACGCCGGTGCTCAACATGCTGTCCGACACAGCGCATCCGCTGCAGGCGCTGGCCGATTTGAAGACGGTGAAGCAGCTGCTCGGCGGGTTCGAGGGCGCGCGGATCGCGTATGTCGGGGATGCGGACAACAATGTCTGCCGGTCGCTCGCGGAAGGCTGCTCGCTGCTCGGCATCGAGATGCGGGTTGCGAGCCCGGAGGGCTATGCGCTTTCCGAGCCGCTGGAGCATGTGACGCAGACGCAAGATCCGGCCGAGGCCGTGGCCGGGGCGCAGATCGTTTACACGGACGTCTGGGTGTCGATGGGCCAGGACGGCGAGACGGCGGCGCGGATGCGGGCGCTCGCCCCTTATCAGGTCAACGAGGCGCTGATGGCGCGGGCGCCGGACGCGCACTTCCTTCACTGTCTTCCCGCCCGTCGCGGCGAGGAGGTCACGGATGGGGTGATGGACGGCGCCAAGAGTGCCGTGTGGCTGCAGGCGGAGAACCGGATGCACACCGCGCGCGGGGCCTTGGCCTGGATGGTTGGGGCGTGAGGGGGGTGGGCCTTCCCTTGTTCCTCCCTATCGCGAAGCGATGGGGAGGGGGACCACCTGCAAGGTGGTGGAGGGGTAGAGGGCGCGGGCTCCTGCCGTCTTGCGCTTCAACCGCTTACGTCACGGCAGCTACCCCTCCACCAAGCTTCACGGGCACCCGCCAAAGTAGTACTTTGGCGGGAACCCTTGCATGGTCCCCCTCCCCGTCCGCTCCGCGAACAGGGAGGAACTGGTTGTGATTGAGGGTCGGTCCCGCCGGCAGAAGGCGATTGCCGAGCTGATCCGCGCGGAGGCGCTGG
>DASWMM010000141.1:0-2368 GCA_036399755.1 Allosphingosinicella sp. | reverse complement strand
ACGATCATCGCCAGCGCGACCCAGGCGGTGGCGTCCAGGCCGAGACCCTCAGGCTCGGCATGCGGCGCGCCATGACCCTCGGCGGCGGTGCTCGCAACCGCGTCGGCGCCGGTGTGCGGCATCGCGCCGCCCTCCCCTTCCGTGCCCTTGACGACCGTGTCGAGCTCGGCGCCGGCCACGGAGTGCGTCGCGGTGGTGGTGTTATCAGCCATTGGCGAGTGCCGCCCTTACTGCATCGGCCGCGGCATCGCGCGACACGTTTTTGCCGGTGAGGCGGGACACGATGTCCTGCGCGGCCTCCGCGGCGACATTCGCGATCTCGCCCTGCGCCGCGTCGCTTGCCGCGCGGATCCGGGCCTCGGCGGCTTCGACCCGTACCGACGCCTCGGCATCGGTGGCCTTCAACCTGGCCTCGCCCTCGCGGGCGGCGGCTTCCTTGGCGGCCTGGGTGACCTTGAGCGCTTCGGCGCGGTTGGCGAGCGCACGCTCGTGGTTTGCCGCCTCAAGCGCTTCGGCGGCCGCACGGGCGGATTCCGCCTCGGCGAGATCGCCGGCGATCTGCTTGTCGCGCAGATCGACTGTGGCTTCGATCTTCGGGAGCATGCCCCGGCCCACGACGAAATAGAGCAGGCCGAAGGTCACGACGAGCCAGAACAGCTGCGACGCGAAGATCTCGGAGATTTGGTCGATCTGAGGCATGGCAATCCCGCTTCCGCCCGCCGCGCCCCCGGGTGGAGGCGCGGCGCGGCGGAGTTTGGTTTAGGCGACGAACAGCAGGATCATCGCAACAACGAACGCCAGCAGACCGAGAAGCTCGGCGGCGGCGAAGCCGATGAAGAGACGGCCCTGCTGGCTGTCGGCCGCGGCCGGGTTGCGCAGCGCGCTCGACAGGAACGAGCCGAAGACGTTGCCGACGCCAAGGGCGGCCATGCCAACGCCGATTGCGGCGAAACCGGCACCGAGCAGCTTTGCGGCTTCTGCGTCCATTTTGAAAAACTCCTTATCTAGAATGTTGAAAGTGTTGAACGAAACTTAGTGAAGGTTGATCGCGTCGTTGAGGTACAAGGACGTCAAGAGCGCGAACACATAGGCCTGGATGGCGGCGACCAGCAGCTCGAGCAGCGTGATGCCGATCATCAGGATGAAGCTGGGCAGGCTCACCACGGGGGCGACCCACAGGGCCTCGGCATTGAGGCCGTTGATCACGAAGCCGGCGAGCACCTTCATCAGGATGTGGCCCGCGGTCATCGCCACGAACAGCCGAAGCGCGAGGCTGAACGGGCGGACCATGAACGAGACGAACTCGACCGGCACCAGGATGGGAAGCATCCACCAGGGCGCGCCGTGCGGCACGAACAGGGAGAAGAAGTGAAAGCCGTGGCGGGCGAAGCCGACCACCAGCACGATCCCGAACGACACGATGGCGAGAACGCCGGTGACGGTGAGGTGGCTGGTGACGGTGAAGGGGTGAACGCCGACGATCCCGGTCGGCAGCATGCCGATCAAATTGGCGACCAGGATGAACATGAAAAGGGTGAACACGTAGGGCGTGAACTTGCGCCCTTCCGGCCCGATATTGGCGTTCATCATCGAGGATACGAAGCCGGTGACGCCTTCGACCGCGGCCTGCCAGCGGGTGGGCACGAGCTGGCGCTTCATTCCGCCGAGCATGAACAGCCACACCGCGCCGATCGCCAGCAGCATCCACAAGGCGCTGTTGGTAAAGGCGATCTGATGTCCGCCGAGGGTGAACCCGTCGAAGATGGACTGCACCTCGAACTGGTGCATCGGATCGATCTTGCCTGATTCGGCGGCCACGTCTCAATTCCCGTTCATGCTCCGGGCGCCGGAGGATCCGGCTGCCTGGAGGAAAGCTTGATGATGTTCCTGAAGCCCGCCGCCGTTCCAAGGAACATCAGCAGCAACAGAAAGAGCGGCAATGTGCCGAACCAGCGGTCAAGGACCCAGCCGATCAGCGCACCGCCGCCAAGCCCCGCGATCAGATAAGACAGAGCGCGGCTGCCGAGCTGTTCATTGCGATCAGCCGGCGTCCGTGCGCTGCCCGTTCTGGCCGCCTCCGCCTCCTGGGCTCGCCGCAACCGCTCGTCGAACGACGAAGCGGGCTGCGCATCCGCAGGGGGCTTCGGGTCCGGTTCGTTCTCCGTCATGCCGTTTCTTCCATGTGCGTCCGCGTCTTTTCGTAAAAAGCCGCGGGTCGCAAAAAGGCGTGGGACATGCCGGCGAACGATCCCGCCAAGGCGCCGCCCCTTTAGGAAGGGGTGGGGGCCAAGTCAACACACAGCGGGCGCTGGTTGCCTCCGCAGCGGTCGCCCTTGTTCCTCCCTGCCGCGAAGCGGTGGGGAGGGGG
>DASWMM010000140.1:0-1660 GCA_036399755.1 Allosphingosinicella sp. | reverse complement strand
TTTGGACCGGCATAACCCTTGTCGAAGTTGCGGAAGCATTTGTTGCCAAGGCCGGCACCCTGCCAAACGCAGAACGGGGCGTCGACGACGATCGAAGCGGGGGTCATGCCGTTTTCCAGTGCCGTGACATAGACGATCGGCTTGAATGCAGAACCCGGCTGGCGCTGGGCCTGGGTCGCGCGATTGTAGGAGGAACCGATCACGTCGAAGCCGCCCTGCATCGCCATCACCCGGCCGGTGTGGACATCCTGAGCAACGAACCCGCCGCCGATCTCCGGTATGGACCGCAGGGCATAGCTGTTCGGCCCGAGTTGCTTGACGATGACGATCATGCCCGGCTTGAGGAAACCGAAGGCGGCGCCCCCTCCCCCACGCTTGGGCTGCGAGGCGGCGGCGGCATAGAGCAGCCCGGTTGTGCCGTCGCCGAAGCCAAGCTGAGCCCGCCCGCCGGCCTTTTCGAGCACCACCGCCTTGCGCCAGTCGGGAAAACCGGTGCCAAGCGCCGCCGCGCGTAGCCGGGCCGGCCAGTCCCCGTCGGTGTCGATGCTGAGCCCAGTGTCGCGCCAGCCGCGGCCGCCGTCGAAGGTGGCAAGCCCCTCGCGCAGCGCTTCGGCCGCGGCATCCTGCATCCTGGGCTGCATCGAGGTGCGGACCGAAAGGCCCCCGGCGTAGATGCTGTTCGGCCCGGCCTCGGCCGTCTCGCCATATTTGGCCAGCAGCGAGCGCCGCACTTCTTCGAGGAAATAGCCGCCCTGCTCGCGGAACTTGGCGTTGCTGCCATAGCGGATCGTACCAAGGCCCGTGGCCGCTGCTTCGGCACGTGCCGCTTCGGTGATATACCCATTCGCCGCCATTTCCCGCAGGACATAGTTGCGGCGGGCAAGCGCCTTCTGGGTGGCGCGGATGGGATCGTAATTGCTTGGTGCCTTGGGCAGGACGGCGAGGTAGGCCGCCTCGGGAAGGGTCAGCTCGACGACGTCCTTGTCGAAATAAGCCCGCGCCGCCGCCTGCACACCATAAGCGTTGCGACCCAGAAATATCTGGTTGAGGTAAAGCTCGAGGATCTGCTGCTTCGACAGGGTCGATTCCAGGCGGAAGGCGAGGATCGCCTCGCGGACCTTGCGCGTGATCGAATAAGCGTCGTCCTGCAGCAAGGCTTTCGCTACCTGCTGGGTGATGGTCGAGCCACCGCGCGCGCGCCCGCCGCTGACCGATTTGCGAGTATAATCGAACACCGCTCCGGCGAGTCCCGGATAATCAAGCCCGCCATGCTCGAAGAAGGTCTTGTCCTCGGCGGAGATGAAGGCATTGACCACCAGCGGCGGATATTCGTCGAATGCCAATTCGACGCGCCGCTCGCGCGCATAGGTGCCGATTGGATCGCCGTCGTAGCCGCGCACATTCGTCGGCAGCGGTGGCTCGTACGACATCAGTTTCTCGGAGGTCGGCAGCCCACTGGCAAAGAACAGCCAGATGGCCACGAACAGGACATATCCGGCGACCAGCGCCCATGCCAAACGGCGCACCCAGCGGCGCTTGAACAAGGGCTCGAGCCGGTCGCGGACGCGCGCGTTGAAGCGCGGCAGGTCGGGCATGGTAAGGGCAAGGGACGGCATGATCAGGCTGGTCCTAGCGGCTAAGGCGGCGCTGCGAAAGAGAG
>DASWMM010000139.1:0-1853 GCA_036399755.1 Allosphingosinicella sp. | reverse complement strand
CGCGTCCTGGAACTGGCGGATGGCATAGACGCCGCCGGCTTCGGTGTAGGCGCGCAGCGTCGGGCTGACCATCGCGTTGAGCACCTGCTGATAGACTTCCGGCTCGAACACCGTGGACAGCGGCGCCTCGCCGGCGATCTGCTGCGGGAAGCTTTTCAGGTTCTTCTGGAAGAAGGTGACCGCGGCGATGCCGTTGCGGCCGAAATACTTCTCGAAGCTCAGATCGAGGTTGGTTGAGCGGAACGGGCTGAGGTACGGGTTGCCGACGGTGATCGCCGGCAGGTTGGTCGCGTTGAGCCCGCTTGCGAACGACGTCGTGCCCGGAGTCAGGCTGGAAAGCTGCGGACGGGCGATGGTGTCGGAGGCGGCGAAACGGATCAGGAAGTCGTCCACCACTTCGTAGTTCGCGTTCAGCGACGGCAGGAAATCGGTATATTCGTTGCGCGCGGTTACCGGCAGGCCCTCGACCCCGTCCGTGCCGCCGACATTGCCGCGGCCCGCGACGCGGGTGCGGGCGATGCGGACGCCGATGTCGCCGCGCAGCGGACGGCCGAACAGCTGATGCTCGTAATCGACCTGGACGAAGCCGGAGAGGTCCTTTTCGGTCACCGAATTGCGCTGGCGGCCGTCGACGACGGCGCGGAAATCGCCCCATTTGTTGATGCAGTTGCAATCGATGTCGAACTCGCTCCGGAAGGCGTCGAGGTCCGGCGCGAAGAAGCTGGTCGGCGTGCCGGGCGAGACGGTGAGGCCCTGGCCGAAGCCGATCACCCGGCCGAGGTCGGAGCTGGTCAGCCCGGCCTCGAGCAAGGTCGGGTTGATCGCCTCGATATCCTGGTTGCGGCGGCCCTGATCGCTGTCGAAATCGAACTGCTTCATCGTCCCGCCGAAGCGCAGCGTGAAGCCGTCGGCGAGGTCGTAGGCGAAGTTCACCCGCCCCACCTTGAACTCGTTGTTCACTTCGTTGTTGAAGTAGCGGATCGCCGACAGGCCCTTGACCAGGGACCAATTGCCAGGATCGGCAACGTCGAAGCCGGGCTTGAACACCGGCATTTCGCCGTCGCCGCGCTCGTCGAAGGTGTAGCCATCGCGGTCGATGGCGTTGAATTCGGCGAGCAGGCCGGTGCCGCGGAACTCGGAGCGCGACCAGCCAAGCGTGGCGTCGGCGCGGAAGGTGTCCGAGAAATCGTGTTTGAAGTTGGCGGTCGCCTGCTTGAACTCGGTCTTGCCGAACTGGGCGTCGGCGGCGCTGCGCCAATCGACGTCGTCGAGAACCAGGTAATCCGCCTGGCCGGCGGCATTGACGTTCGCCTCGCGCACCTTGGTGTTGGGGCGGCCGATCAGCTCGGTATAAAAGGCCGTTTGGGTGGGGCTGGCGATGAAACCGGGGGACACCGGCGAATTGTAATAATCGAAGGTGTTGAGGTTGTTCGGGTTGTAGCTGGCGCGGGTGCCCGCAACCAGATTCGTGCCGTTCAGAGCCTGGCCGCAATCCGCCGACACGCTCTGTACGCAGTTCGGATACAGAGCGAGGCGGTCGGCGAGGCCGTTGGCGGTGTTAGGCGCGCGCAGGGTGTTCTGCTGAACACGGGCATTGGTGCCGTTGCGGTTGAGGCCGACGGTGGTGATGCCATTGGTGGTGCTGTCCTGCCGGTAGCGCGAATAGACGCCGTCGAGGATGATCTCGGTGCGGCTGCTCGGCCGCCACTGCGCCGTCAGCGTGGCGCCGAGGCGGTCGTAGGAAAGCTCCTGCCGGCCGATCGAGGGCAGCGCCGGGATGACGGTGGTCGGCGACAGCTTGGCATAGGCCGCTGGATCGGATCCGAAGGTCGGTCCGGTGCCGAGGTTGCTGG
>DASWMM010000138.1:0-3260 GCA_036399755.1 Allosphingosinicella sp. | reverse complement strand
CACCTCGATGAAGACACGGAAAGCGGCCCCCATGCACGCCTATCGCACCCACACTTGCGGCCAGCTTCGCGCCTCCAACGTCGGAGAGCAGGTGCGGCTTTCGGGCTGGATCCACCGCAAGCGCGACCATGGCGGGGTGTTGTTTATCGATTTGCGCGACCATTATGGGATCACCCAGATCGTCGCCAAGGCGAACAGCGAGCCGCTTCGGGTACTGGAGCATCTGCGCGCGGAATCGGTGGTGACGATCACCGGCGAAGTGGTTGCGCGCGGGGCTGAGGCTTCGAACGCGAACCTGGCGACCGGCGAGATCGAGCTTGTTGCGGCCGATGTCGTGGTGCAGTCCGCCGCCGAGGAGCTTCCGCTGCCGGTGGCGGGCGAGGCCGATTACCCCGAGGATATCCGCCTCCGCTACCGCTACCTCGACCTTCGCCGCGAGCGCATTCACGCCAACATCGTACTTCGCTCCAACGTCGTCTCCTCGATCCGCAACCGGATGGTGGCGCAGGGCTTCACCGAGTTCCAGACGCCGATCCTGACCGCTTCGTCGCCGGAAGGCGCGCGCGATTACCTGGTGCCGAGCCGGGTTCATCCGGGCAAGTTCTACGCGCTTCCCCAGGCGCCGCAGATGTTCAAGCAGCTCCTCATGGTGGCCGGCTTCGACCGTTATTTCCAAATCGCGCCCTGCTTCCGCGACGAGGACGCGCGCGCCGACCGCTCGCCCGGCGAATTCTACCAGCTCGATTTCGAGATGAGCTACGTGACCCAGGAAGACGTGTTCCAGGCGATCGAGCCGGTGCTTGCCGGCGTATTCGCGGAGTTCGCCAACGGCCGCAGCGTCACGCCGGCGGGCAGCTTCCCGCGCATTCCGTTCCGCGAATCGATGCTGAAATACGGTTCGGACAAGCCCGACCTTCGCAATCCGATCCTGATCAGCGACGTTTCCGAACACTTCCGCGGATCGGGCTTCGGCCTGTTCGCCAAGATGGTGGACAGCGGCAACGTGGTGCGCGCCATCCCCGCGCCGGCGACGGCCGAAAAGAGCCGCAAGTTCTTCGACGAAATGAACGAGTGGGCGCGTTCGGAAGGCCATGCGGGCCTCGGTTACATCACCCAGAAGAACGGCGAGCTCGGCGGGCCGATCGCCAAGAACCATGGCGAGGAAGCCACCCGCAAGCTCATCGCCGAACTCGGCCTTGGCCCCGACGACGGAATCTTCTTCGCCGCGGGCAAGGAGCTTCAGGCGGCCAAGCTGGCCGGGGCGGCGCGTACCCGGGTGGGCGAAACGCTCGGCCTCATCGACCAGAACCGCTTCGATTTCTGCTGGATCGTCGATTTCCCGATGTTCGAATATGACGAGGAGGCCAAGAAGGTCGACTTCAGCCACAACCCCTTCTCGATGCCGCAGGGCGAGCTGGAAGCTCTGGAGACCAAGGACCCGCTCGACATCCTCGCGTACCAGTACGACATCGTCTGCAACGGCGTGGAGCTGAGCTCGGGCGCGATCCGCAACCATCGGCCGGACATCATGTACAAGGCCTTCGAGATCGCCGGCTATTCCCGGCAAGATGTCGACACCAATTTCTCCGGCATGATCAACGCCTTCAAATTCGGCGCGCCGCCGCACGGCGGCTCGGCCCCGGGCATTGACCGGATCGTGATGCTGCTGGCCGGCGAGCCCAACATCCGCGAGGTGGTGCTGTTCCCGATGAACCAGCGCGCCGAGGATCTGATGATGGGCGCCCCTTCGGAGGTCAGCGCCAAGCAGCTTCGCGAGCTGAACATTCGCCTGGTGGAGCCGACCGGCGCGTCGAAGAAAGAGCCTGCAAAGGCGGTGGCGCCGGAGTAACCTGTTCCTCCCCATGGCGAGATGGGGAGGGGAACCACCCGAAGGGTGGTGGAGGGGTAAACTTCACTACCCCCTCGACAGTTACCCCTCCACCAGGCTTCGCCTGGTTCCCCTCCCCACCGCTTCGCGGCAGGGAGGAACTTGAGGAGCCGTCATGCCAATTACCCTCTCCGACTACGAAGCCGGCGCCAAATACCCGGGCGATTACGAGCGCGACCTCGCCGCCCTCCAGGAGCGGCTGTCGCGCATCCTCGTCTCGCACATCGTCCACAAGCAGCGCACCGCCATCGTGTTCGAGGGCTGGGACGCGGCGGGGAAGGGCGGGGCGATCCAGCGGCTGACTTCGGGCTGGGACCCGCGCGCGTTCAAGGTCTGGCCGATCGCCGCGCCGACGCCCGAGGAGAAAGCCCGGCACTTCCTGTGGCGCTTCTGGACCCGGTTGCCGGGCAAGGGTGAAGTCGCGATCTTCGACCGGAGCTGGTACGGCCGCGTGCTGGTCGAGCGGGTCGAAGGTTTCGCCAGCGAAGCCGAATGGCGGCGCGGCTATGACGAGATCAACGAGTTCGAAGCGCAGCAAAGCTTCGACGGCACCCAGATCGTCAAGATTTTCCTCCACGTCAGCGCCGAGACCCAGGATGAGCGGCTGAAGGCGCGGATCGAGGATCCCTGGAAGCGCTGGAAGGTGACGGCCGAGGATTTCCGCAACCGTTCGCAGCGTGCCGCTTACACGCAGGCGATCGAGGAGATGCTGGAGCGCACCTCCACCCGCTGGGCGCCGTGGACGGTGGTCGACGGCAACACCAAGAAGGCGGCGCGGATCGCGGCGCTTACGGCCGTCGCCGAAGCGCTGGAAGGCTCCTGCCCGCCCAAGCCGCCCAAGGCCGATCCCGAGGTTGAGGCACTCGCGCGCCAGGCGTTCGGGAAAGAGGGTTAACGCTCCCGAGCGCGAGCAACCTTTCCCCAGCCGCCCTGTTCAGCCCCCAAGCAGAGGGGAATTGGGCATGCGCAAGCTTTGGATAGGGTTGCTGTTCGGGTCGGCGCTCGGCATCGCGGCTTGCACGACCTATTACGACGACGCCGGCCGCTCCCGCATGGGCGGCTACGATTATGTCGGCCGCGACTACGACCGGCCGGGCAATGGCTGCGGCTTTTTCGGCGGCTCGGGCGGACGGGTTCTCGATCCCTGGCTTGCCTGCACGCGCGAAGGGCAGGGGATCATTGCCCGCGGTTTCGACAGCGACGGTGACCGCAAGATCAGCCGCGCCACCGCCGAGCGCGCCAATGTCGCCTTCCGCCGCCACGCCGACGTGAACCGCGACATGTGCCTCACCGACGCCGAAGTGCGCGCGGCTTTGGCGAATGCGGAACGGTTCGAGCGCCAGGATTAGCCCCTCCCCTTCAGGGGAGGGGT
>DASWMM010000137.1:0-15341 GCA_036399755.1 Allosphingosinicella sp. | reverse complement strand
CGTTGCCGGTGCGGTGCTGCAGCGGAATTCGCCACTGCCACCCGGCCGCGCGCGCGGTGGAGCTGGTATAGGGCGCGAAGTCCCCTCCCGAAGCGCAGGGCACGGCCACCGCCCGGTCGCAGGGCAGCCACCTCGTCCAATCGCGATACGGCGTCTCGAGCGCGCCGCCGATCAGCACAGCGCGAAAGCCGGAGCAGTCGATGAACAGATCCGCCGCGATCTCCCGTCCGTCCTCCAGCCGAAGCCGCTCGATCCGCCCCTCCGCGCCGCCGACCACCACGTCCGCGACCTTGCCCTCATGCCGCACCACCCCCCGCGCTTCGGCATAGGTGCGCAGGTAGCGCCCGTAGAGCCCGGCGTCGAAATGATAGGCGTAATCGTGCGTCGACTGGATTCGGCGGCGATCGGCAAGCGGCCGGTCGAATCGCCCCCGCAAGGCGGCAGCCCAAGCCATCGACAGATCGTCGAGCGGAGTGCCCTCCCCGCGTGCCCGCTCGCGAAGCCACTCTTGGTGGAGCGGCACCAGGTCGAAGTCCGCGCCGTACGCGCCGAACGGGTGGAAGTAGCTGTGCCCCTCTTTGCCCCAACCGGTGAAGCGGATGCCGAGCTTGAAGCTGCCCTGCGTCGCCTTCAGGAAATCGTTCTCGTCTATGCCGAGGCTTTGGTTGAACAACTTGATCGGCGGAATGGTCGCCTCGCCGACTCCGACGATCCCGATCTCGTCCGATTCAACCAGGTGAATCTCCACCCCCTCGCGCAGCGCGTTGGCGAGCGCTGCCGCGGCCATCCAGCCCGCCGATCCGCCGCCGACGATGGCGACGCTGCTGACCTTGCGGTTGTCCATCTCGCCCGCTGCCCCGCGCATCACGAAAAAGCCCCCGCCTTCAGCTTGCGAAGGCAGGGGCGTAGCACGATCCGGCTCAGGATTTCAGAACTTGAAGTTGAAGCCGGCCAGGAAGCGGCGGCCGTAAATCTGATAATCCAGAACGGTGAGCCGGTTGTTGGGATCGGCGATCGTCGCGAACCGCTCGTCGGTAAGGTTCTGCGCCTGGAGGTAGACCGAAAGGCCTTCGAGGCTGGAGCCTTGCGCGAAGTCGTAGCCGACCTGCGCGTCGATGATGGTTTCGCCAAGCGCCCGGCGCCGGGTGCGGTTGCCGGCAAAGCCCGAAAGCTCGCCAACGAAGCTCGTCCGGTGCCGAACGCTGCCGCGCACCGAGAAGCCGCCGCTTTCGTAAAAGGCGGTGCCGTTCGCCACCCAGCGCGAATAGCCCGGGATCTGCTCGGCCGCGGCGGCGGCGTTCTCCCGGATGCTGGTCCTGGTGTAGGACACGCCGCCGGTGACGCCGAAGCCCTGCAGCGCTTCGGAGAAGACGCTGAACGGCAGGGTGCCGGCGGCCTCGACTCCGTACAACTTGCCGCCATCCAGGTTGACGGCGGTGCTCAGCCGGCCCGTTCGAGTCGTCGCCAGCGCCTCGTCGGCGGGGCTGAGCGGATAGCCGGTGAAATCAAACGGCGTCTCGCGCGGATCGTAGATGAAGTTCTTCAAATCCTTGTAGAAGAACTGCATCGCCACATAGCCGCTGCGGCCGAAATATTTCTCGATGTTGAAATCGATCGCATTGGCCCGCGTCGGCCGCAGGAACGGATTGCCGCCGCTGCCGGTGATGATCCGCTCGGTGAGGTTGAGGCCGTAGCTGACCGCGATCCGCATCTGGTCGAGGCGCGGGCGCTGGATTTCACGCGCCAAGGCAAGACGGAACACCCAGTCGCTCTCAAGCCGCAACGACAGGTTGGCGCTCGGCAGGATGTCCCAGAACTTGGCGCCCGCTTCGGCCGGCGTGATCACCCCGGCGGCAATCACGCTGCCGTTCGACGACTGATCGGTGTGAACCGCCTGGACGCCGAAATTGCCGGTCAGCCTGGACGAGCCGAGATCGGCTCCGATGTCGGCCTGCGCATAGAGCGTCAGCAGGTTTTCGTGAACGCCATAGGCCTTTGCGACGACGTCCGGATTGGCCGTGTTCGACACCAGCGAATAAACATTGCCCGCGGCAAGCAGCGCGCGCGGATCGTAGCTCACCACCGGGCCGAGGCCGAGATAGGTGAGGTCCGTCGGCTTGAGCACGAACTCGGCCGGGATCGGCGCTTCGAGCGCACCGCCGGCAAGGCGGACCAGCGCCTCGTCGGGCGTCAGGCTCTTGTCGCGGGTGGTGTAGTTGACGCCGGCCTTGACCGCCGAAAGGAAGCCCGTCTCCAGCTCTTTTTCAACCTGTCCGCGGAACTGCCACAGCTCGTCGTCGACGATGCGGTTGTTGAAATAGCCGACCTGCGGAAGGACACCGCCGCCCCAGCCCTGCGGGTCGGTGAGCTTGATCAGGCCGGTGTCGGAATAGTTCAGCGTCGGATCGAACACCGTGCCGCGCTCCGTCGCCTTGAAGGCGATGGTATCGCGTGCGCCGTTGTTTGCGCCGAAGCCGGTGCCCGAATAGGTCTCCAGGATCAGCTCGTTACGGTCGGTCCGCGAATAACCGATGTCGAGGAACGCGTTGAGGCCGCTTTCGCCTTCGTAATTGAGGTTGAGGCCGCCCGAATACAGGTTCGCGTGGCGTTCGAACGCGTCGTTGCGGATCACGCCTTCGACGCCCGTGGCTATGCCCGACACCAGGAAGCCGTTTTCGATCGTGCCCGAACCGGGCTGCAGGCTGGCATTGCCCCAGGCCAGCGGAAGCTCGATGCCGCGCTTGATCTGGTCGTCCTTGAAGTTCGAGTAGAAACCATCGACGGTGGCGGTCAGCGTCTCGGTCGGCTTGAACTGCAGCGTTCCCTGAAGGCCGAGGCGCTTCAGCCGGGTCGAGGTGACATAGGATTTGGACCCGCCGATCTGATACGGATCGGCCTGGGTGCCGGCGCCCGGATAGCCCCAGGCATTGAACTCCTGAACCTGATAGGGCTCATCGACATAGGAGCCGGACAAGGCGACGCCGAAGGTGCCGTCGTCATTCTGATCCACGAACGTGCCGTTGACCCGGAACCCCTTGTCGCGCGAGCCGGCGTTGAGCTTGCCGAGATCCGCATAGGAGCCGCGCGCGCCGACGGCGAAGACCTGCTTGCCACCGAAATCGAGCGGGCGGATGGTGCGGATGTCGACGGTGCCGACCAGCCCCTGGCCGACCAGGCTTGCCGTCGGCGACTTGTAGACGTTGACCTGGCGGACGACTTCGGAAGGATATTGATCGAACTCCACCGCGCGCGCGTCGCCGGTCGAGGTCTGCTCGCGGCCGTTCAGCAGCGTTTGCGAGAAATCGGGCCCGAAGCCGCGGATCGAGATCACGTTGGAGCGGCCGGACAGGCGCTGCGAGGTCAGGCCCGGAAGGCGTGCGATCGATTCCGCGATGGACGCATCGGGCAGCTTGCCGATATCCTCGGCGGATACCGACTCGATGATCTGATCGCGCCCTTTCTTTTCCGCGACCGCATTGGCAAGCGAGGCGCGAAAGCCGGTGACGACGATCTCGTCGCCCTCGCCGGCTTCGGCGCCGGCGGCGTTCGGCGGAGAGGCCGGATTGGCGCTGTCGTCCTGCGTGGTTTCGTCAGGCGCGTCCTGGGCAAAAGCGGGCGAAGCGCCGCCGAGTGCGAGTGCCACCAAAGCGGCACCGCCAAGAAGATTACGCCGGCGCGAAAGGAAAAGATCGGTCATCGGGGTCTCCCATTCCGTCAGCCGCCGAATGCCCCCATTCGATCGGCCCGTTCTGCGTCCAGGCCGCACCCCGCACAGACATTCTGCGCGGGAACAGCCCCCTCGAATCGACCGGAATTCGCGTGAAAGCCTGCATCCTCCGGTACGGCGCGCCGCGATTCTCTCGCGATCTCGTGTCGTTCCGCAAATTACTGCAAACTTTTCGCAACGCTTGCAAGCGGCAAATTCAAGATGGTTTGACTGACGTGGCGAAAAGGGCACAGTTGTACGCCTCCATAGAGGGGAAACGGTGAGCACGGATGTTGCGGCGCAGCATCGGCAGGGGCTTGACCGCCGCCCTCGGCCTCTGCAAACAATTGCAAACGGCTGCAAAGAGCAAGCGAGGCTCAAGCTTCGAGCGGTGCAGCAAGGGAGGATGAAGGACGCCATGGCAGCAGCCAATTCCAAATGCCGGATCGGGCACGCACTCGCCGCCGCCGCCTTTGCGCTCGCCTGCTCCCTTGCCGTCGCCAGCCGGGCATCGGCGCAGAACCTGCTCGACCGTCCGAGCGAGGACGAGATCGTCTATTTCGTGCTGCCCGACCGGTTCGAGAACGGCGACACCGCCAACGATCGCGGCGGCATCAAAGGCGGCCGGCTCGCCCACGGCTTCGATCCCGCCGGCAAGGGCTTCTACCATGGCGGCGACTTGAAGGGCCTCACCGCCCGGCTCGATTATATCGAAGGCCTCGGTGCCACCGCCATCTGGCTCGGCCCAATCTACAAGAACAAGCCGGTGCAGGGGCCTAAGGGCCAGGAAAGCGCCGGCTACCACGGCTATTGGATCACTGACTTCACCCAGGTCGATCCCCATTTCGGCACCCGCGCCGACCTCAAACGGTTCGTCGATGCGGCGCATGCGCGGGGGATGAAGGTCTATCTCGACATCATCACCAACCACACCGCCGACGTTATCCAGTATCGCGAATGCCGGGTCGGCGCCTGCGCCTACCGCTCGCTCGCCGATTACCCGCATTCCGCTCGCGGCGGGCCGGCGGGTGCGCGGATCAACGAGGGATTCGAAGGGATCGGCAAGGCCGGGCAGCGCTCCGGCAATTTCGCGCAGCTGACCAACCCGAACTTCGCCTACACGCCCTTCGTGCCTGCGGCGGAAGGCAAGGCGAAGGTGCCCGCCTGGCTCAACGACCCGATCTACTACCACAATCGCGGCGACTCGACCTTCCGGGGCGAGAGTTCGCAGCTCGGCGACTTCGTTGGCCTCGACGATCTGTTCACCGAGCATCCCCGCGTGGTGGAGGGCTTCATTGAGATCTTCGGCCAGTGGATCGACGATTTCGGGGTGGACGGCTTCCGGATCGACACCGCGCGTCATGTGAATCCGGAATTCTGGCAGGCGTTCGTGCCGGCCATGGAGCAGCGGGCGAAAGCGCGCGGCATTCCCAACTTCCACATCTTCGGCGAAGTCTTCGATCCCGATCCGGGCATGCTCGCCCGCTTCACCAAGGTGGACCGCTACCCGGCCGTGCTCGATTTCGCCTTTCAGTCGGCGGTCAGCGACGTGGTCGCGCGCGGCAAGGCCACCGACACGCTGTCGCGCCTGTTCCAGATGGACGCGCTCTACGAAGGCGGGGACGCCACGGCGCGCAAGCTGCCCACGTTCCTCGGCAACCACGACATGGGCCGCTTCGCCCATTTCGTCCGGCAGGCGAATCCGGGGGCGAGCGACGAGGAGGTGCTGAAGCGCACGATCCTTGGCCACGCGATGCTGTTCCTGTCGCGCGGCATGCCGACTGTTTATTATGGCGACGAGCAGGGCTTCGCCGGCGACGGCGGCGACCAGGATGCCCGCGAGGACATGTTCCCGAGCAAGGTCGCGGTCTACAACGACAACAGGCTCGTCGGTTCCTCGGCAACCACCGCGGCCAGCAACTTCGACACGGGGGCGCCGCTCTACCGCGCCATCGCGTCGCTTGCCGCCTTGCGCAAAGCCGATCCGGCGCTCCGCCGCGGCGAGCAGGTGGTGCGCGCCGCGGGCGATGCACCCGGCCTGTTCGCTTTCTCCCGCCTCGCCCCTTCGGGCGGCGGCGAAACCCTGGCGGTGTTCAACACCTCCACCAAGCCGATTTCCGCCAACGTCGCGGTCGAGTTCGGCTCGCTGCGCTGGACCGGTTCGCACGGGGCCTGCGCCGCAACCGCGGCCGCGCCGGGCAGCTACCGGGTCGAAATCGCCCCACTGGATTACATTGTGTGCAAGGCTGCGCCCCGTTGAACGAACAAGTCCCCATTGAGCGCGACGGCGCCACCCTTTCGGTCGCCGCGGCGGACGAAGCCTGGTGGCGCGGCGCCGTCATCTACCAGATCTACCCGCGCAGCTTTGCCGATTCGAACGGCGACGGAGTCGGCGACCTTCCCGGCATCACCGCCCGGCTGGACCATGTCGCCTCCCTCGGCGTGGATGCCGTCTGGCTGTCGCCCTTCTTCACATCGCCGATGAAGGATTATGGCTACGACATTGCGAACTACCGCGATGTCGATCCGATCTTCGGAACGCTTGCGGATTTCGATGCGCTGCTCGCCAGGGCGCACAGTCTCGGCCTCAGGGTGATCATCGACCAGGTCTACGCCCACACGTCCGATGGGCACGCCTGGTTCCAGGAAAGCCGCCGCAGCCGCGACAATCCAAAGGCGGACTGGTTCGTCTGGGCCGACGCCAAACCGGACGGCTCACCGCCGAACAATTGGCAAAGCGTCTTTTACGGCCCCTGCTGGACCTGGGATGCCCGCCGCGGCCAATATTACCTGCACAATTTCCTGCCCGAGCAGCCCAACCTCAACGGCCACAACCCTGCGGTGCAGGACGCGCTGATCGACACCGCCCGCTTCTGGCTCGACCGCGGCGTGGACGGCTTCCGCTTGGACGCGATCAACTTCGCGATGCACGATCCGGCGCTCACCGATAACCCGTCGGTCGCCCCCGGAGTCGGCAAGCGCAGCCGCCCGTTCGACTTCCAGCACCATCTCCACAACCAAAGCCACGCCGCCATCCCCGCCTTCCTGGAGCGGCTCCAGACGGCGATTGACGCTTACGGCGGCCGCTTCACCGTCGCCGAAGTCGGCGGCGAGCAGGCCGATGCGGAGATGAAGCTGTTCACCCAAGGCGCCCGCCTCGACAGCGCCTACGGCTTCAACTTCCTCTACGCCGACCGGGTCACGCCCGAGCTCATCCACCAGTCGATGGCGCTGTGGCCGGGCGATCCGGGCGAGGGCTGGCCGAGTTGGGCCTTTTCCAACCACGACGCCCCCCGCGTCGTCTCGCGCTGGCTGGAACACCGCGACGCCGCGGGCTTCGCCTGTCAGGCGATGCTCCTCCTGATGAGCCTGCGCGGCAACGTCTTCCTCTACCAGGGCGAGGAGCTCGGGCTTCCCCAGGCCGACGTGCCGTTCGAGCGCCTGCGCGACCCCGAAGCGATCGCCAACTGGCCGGAAACCCAGGGCCGCGACGGCGCCCGCACGCCCCTCCCCTGGGCCGCCGACGCGCCAAACGCGGGTTTCTCCGACGCCGAACCGTGGCTCCCGGTGGATCCCGCCCACCTGCCCCTCGCGGTTGACCGGCAGGAACCGGACCCGCACTCCACCCTCAACCTCACCCGCCGCCTGATTGCGCTCCGCAAGCGCCTCCCCGCGCTGCGCACCGGCGCGATCCGCCCGGTGGACGCCCCGGCCCCGCTCCTCGCCTTCGAACGCGGCGAAGGCGCCGAACGCCTGCTCTGCGTCTTCAACCTGGGCAGCGAGCCAGTCGACTGGCCCCTGCCCTCCGGCTGGCGCATCATCGAGCGCTGCGGCGCCCCCCTCGCTCCCCTCTCCGGCTTGGTCGCCGAGCGCATGTCATGAGAACGGGCGGATGCCTGTTCCCCTCCCGGCAAGGGAGGGGCTAAGGGTGGGTGCGAGCGCGCAACGCGAGCCCTTCGGCCCCAAGCGCCCGCTCCGCCATCGAAGCGACGCGGAGCCTCGACCCACCCCCTGCCCCCTCCCTTTCAGGGAGGGGAAATCACCCCCCGCAGCTTTCGCGAATGACGAGCTCGGTGGGCAGGCGCTCGGAGCGCATTTCGGAATCGCCGGTGTCGATCAGCTTGGAGACCAAAAGCCGCCCCGCCCGGGCCGTGTCCTGGCGGATCGTGGTCAGCGCCGGCCGGCTGTAGCGGGCGAAGGGCACGTCGTCATAGCCGATCACCGACACATCCTCCGGCACGCTGAGCCCGGCATGAAGCAGCGAGCGGATCGCGCCCAGAGCGATGAGATCGGAGGCGGCGAAGATGCCATCGATCTTCTCGCCGCGGGCAAGCAAGGCGTCGACCGCGGCTTCGGACGATTCGACGGTGAAATGCGCCGGCACCAGCAACGGCGCGATTCCCATCTGCTCGAGCGCTTCCTGGTAACCCCGCACCCGCTGCGTCACCTCGGGCGCCTCGGTATCGCCCAGGAACACGATCCGTTTGCGCCCCAGCCGCGCCAGATGCAGCGTCGCCCGCTTGCCGCCGGCGACATTGTCGGAGCCGACCGAGCAATAGGCCTGGTCCGGCAATTGCGCGCCCCACACGGCGAACCGCGCCTCGCTCGCCGACAGCCGGTTGAAGGCGTGGTGGAGCGAGCTTTGCCCAAGAAAGATCACGCCGTCGGCGCGCGTGGTGGTCATCGCCGAGGACAGATCGTCGAAGCTGGTGGGGGCGAAATGGCTGACCACCACATCGCAGCCGCGTTCGCGCGCCGCGTCGCTGATCCCGGCGAACAGCTCCAGAAAGAACGGGTCGTCCAATTGCCCTTCCCGCCCCTGCGGCCGCGGCACGACCAGCGCGATCGTGCCGTTGGCGCCGATCGGCCCGGCCGGCATGTAGCGCCGGAACGGATAATCATGCTCGCGCGCCAGCTTCCAGATCAGCTGCTTGGTGCGCGCATTGACTGCCGGGCTGTCGTTCAGCGCCCGCGACGCGGTGGAGATCGAGACGCCGGCAATCGCGGCGATGTCTTCGAGGCGGGTGGCGCGCTTGTTCATCATCCTGCAAATATTGCTGCAAAAATTGCCGTGGGCGCAAGCCGCTTTCTGTTTTGGGGAATGTTCGCAATGATCCGCATGCTTCTCGCTCTAGCCGCCGCCGCCCTTTCGGCCCCCGCTCTGGCCGCGCCGGTCTCGGTCTCCTCGCCCGACAAGGTGCTGACCGTCACCGTCGATGTGAACGGCGAAGGCCGCCCGGAATACAGCGTCAGCCGCCTGGGCGAGCCGCTCATCGCCCCTTCCCGGCTCGGCTTCCTGCTCACCGACGCGCCCAAACTCGAACGCAATTTCGATATTACCAGCTCCGCCACCAGAAGCGCCAATGAACGCTGGGAACTCCCCTGGGGCGAGCGCCGCTTCGTTCAGAACCGCTTCAACGAACTGCGCGTCAGCCTCACCGAAAAGCAGGACCTGAAGCGCCGCCTCGACGTGGTTTTCCGGGTCTACGACAACGGTCTCGGCTTCCGCTACGAATTCCCCGACCAGCCGAACTTGCGCGAGGTGAACATCGCGGAGGAGATCACCGAGTTCGCGGTTGCGCAGCCGGCCACCGCCTGGTGGATCCCCGCCTTTCAGTGGAACCGGGAAGAATATCTCTACAACAAGACGAAGCTCAGCGAAGTCGGCATCGCCCAGACGCCGATGACCATCCGCACCGACAACGGCCTCCACATCGCCTTCCACGAAGCGTCGCTGGTCGATTATTCCGGCATGCAGCTTCAGAACGAAGGTGGCGGCCGCTTCCGCGCGCTGCTGACGCCTTCCTCGACAGGCGCCAAGGTCAGCCGCATCGCGCCTTTCCCGACGCCCTGGCGCACCATGCAGATCGCCGACCGCGCCGGCGGCCTTGTCGAGAACGACCTGATCCTGAACTTGAACGAACCCAACAAGCTCGGCGACGTACGCTGGGTGGAGCCCTTTAAATATGTCGGCGTGTGGTGGGCGATGCACCTCAACAAGGAGACGTGGGGACCCGGCCCGAGCCACGGCGCCAACACCGCCAACGTGAAGCGCTACATCGATTTCGCCGCCAGGCACGGCTTCCGCGGCGTGCTGGTGGAAGGCTGGAACGAGGGCTGGAACGATGACTGGTTCGCCAACGGCAAGGATTTCAGCTTCACCAAAGCCTACCCCGATTTCGATATCGAGGAGCTTGCCCGTTACGGCCGTTCCAAAGGCGTGCACCTCATCGGCCACCACGAAACCGCCGGCAACATCGCCGTGTACGAACCGCAGCTCGAGGCTGCATTCAGCCTCTACGAGCGGCTCGGCATCGATGCGGTGAAGACCGGCTATGTCGCGGACATGGGCGGCCTCCAGGTGCGCGGCCCCGACGGCAAGATCCGCTTCGAGTGGCACGAAGGCCAGGCTTCCGCGCGGCACCACCTCAAGGTCGTCACCGAAGCCGCGAAGCACCACATCGCGGTCAATCCGCACGAGCCGATCAAGGACACCGGCCTTCGCCGCACCTATCCCAACTGGGTGGCCCGCGAAGGCGCCCGCGGCATGGAGTTCAACGCCTGGGGCGCCCCGCCCAATCCGCCGGAGCATGAAGCCAACCTCGTCTTCACCCGAATGCTCGCCGGGCCGATGGACTTCACGCCGGGTATCCTGAGCCTCGAGGGCCGCGGCCAGCCGATCCTCTCGACGCAAGCCAAGCAACTCGCCCTCTACGTCGTGCTCTATTCGCCGATCCAGATGGCCGCCGACCTGATCGAAAATTACGAGGGGAACATGGCGCCGTTCCAGTTCATCAAGGACGTCCCCGCCGACTGGCAGGAAACCAAGGTGCTGAACGGCGAAGTCGGCGACTTCGTGACGATCGCCCGTAAGGACCGGAAGAGCGAGAACTGGTATCTCGGCGCGATCACGGACGAGCAGGGCCGAAGCCTCGATGTGCCGCTCGGCTTCCTAACGCCCGGCAGGAAGTACCGCGCCCAGATCTATCGCGACGGCCCCAACGCCCATTACCGCACCAACGGCAAGGACATCGTTATCGAGGAACGGGTGGTGACCAGCGCCGACACGCTGACCCTGCGCCTGGCCCCGGGCGGAGGCCAGGCGATCAGGTTGGTGGCGCGGTGAAGAATGCCGACTTGAAACCCCTCTCCCTTTACGGGAGAGGGAGGGACCTGCGCCGAAGGCGTGGGAGGGAGAGAGGGAACGCGATATTCGCGCTACCTTCCCTCACCCTCTCTCCCGAAATGGGAGAGGGTAATCCGACAAGCGTCTAAGGCCCTGCAGTGACCAAAAGCCCCGCCTCCACCCTTCTCCTGTTCGGCGCGACCGGCGATCTTGCCCAGCGCATGCTGCTGCCATCGCTCTACGGCCTCGACGCCGACGGGCTGCTGCCGGAGGGCCTGCGCATCGTCGGCACGGCGCGAAGCCAGCTCGACACGCCTGGCTTCCGCACCGCCGCAGCCGAAGCGATCGAGAAGCACGTGCCGGCCGAATGGTTCGACCGCGCCAAGGCGGAGCGCTTCCTGGAGCGCCTCAGCTACGTCGCCCTCGATGCGTCAGACACCGCGCAATATGGCCGCCTCGCCGAAGCGGTGGGTGACACCGCAGGCGGCCTCGCCATCTTCCTCTCCACCGCGCCGTCGCTGTTCGAGGCCACCATCGAGGGCCTCGCCGCGTCCGGCCTGACCGGCGCCAACGTCCGCCTCGCGCTGGAAAAGCCGCTCGGCACCGATCTTGCCTCCTCGCGCGAGATCAACGATGCGGTCGCCGCTGCCTTCCCCGAGGAGCGCACCTTTCGGATCGACCATTATCTCGGCAAGGAAACTGTCCAGAACCTCCTTGCCCTGCGGTTCGGCAACACCCTGTTCGAGCCGCTTTGGAATTCGAACGGCATCGACCATGTCCAGATCACCGTTGCGGAGACGGTCGGCCTCGAAGGCCGCGCCGGCTATTACGAAGGCTCGGGCGCACTGAGGGACATGGTCCAGAACCACCTCCTCCAGCTCCTCGCCCTCGTCGCCATGGAGCCGCCCGCCAAGTTCAACGCAAGCGCGGTGCGCGATGAAAAGGTGAAAGTGTTGCGGTCGCTCCGGCCCATCGGCTCGGCCGAGATCGGTTCCGAGACGGTGACTGGCCAATATGGCGAAGGCGCGGTCTCGGGCGCGCCCGTCCCCGGCTATGCCGACGAGCTCGGCCGCGCCTCCGGCACCGAGACCTTCGTCGCGCTCAAGGCCCATGTCGATAATTGGCGCTGGAAGGGCGTTCCCTTCTACATCCGCACCGGCAAGCGCCTGCCCGCCCGCCGTTCCGAGATCTTTATCCAGTTCCGCGAAGTGCCCCACTCGATCTTCGCCGGCCGGGGCGCGATGCTGCAGCCCAACAAGCTCGTCATCTCGCTTCAGCCGGAGGAGAATATCAGCCTGCTGATGATGGCCAAGCAGCCCGGCCTCGACCGCGACGGAATCCGGCTTCGCGAAGTGCCGCTCGACATCGACATGCCCAACGCCTTCGCCGACACCCGCCGCCGGATCGCCTACGAACGCCTGCTCCTCGACCTGATCGAGGGCGATCCGACCCTGTTCGTCCGCCGCGACGAGGTGGAAGCGCAGTGGGACTGGATCGACGGCATCCGCAGCGGCTGGGCGGCGAGCGGCGCACAGCCCAAAAGCTACGGCGCCGGCACCTGGGGTCCGTCCGCGGCGATCGCGCTTACCGAGCGCGACGGGAGAAGCTGGCATGAATGAGCCTTTGCCCCCGGCGCATCAGATGCCATGGGGAGCCCGATGACCCTCCACCCGACCATCGCCGCCGTCACCGACCGAATCATCGAACGCTCCCGACCCGGCCGCTCCCGCTACCTCGCCCTGATGGATGCGCAGCGGGAACGCGGCATCAGCCGGGCGACGATGAGCTGCGGCAACTTCGCCCACGGATTCGCCGCCGCCGAGGACGACAAGGGCACGATCAAGAGCAACCGGGCCGTCAACATCGGCATCGTCACCGCCTATAACGACATGCTCTCCGCCCATGCGCCTTACGGCCGCTACCCCGAGCAGATGAAGCTCTTCGCCCGCGAAGTCGGCGCCACCGCGCAGGTCGCCGGCGGCGTGCCAGCCATGTGCGACGGCGTCACCCAGGGCCAGTCGGGCATGGAGCTGTCGCTGTTCAGCCGCGACACCATCGCGCTGTCCACCGCAGTCGCGCTTTCCCACGGCATGTTCGAGGCCGCGGCCCTGCTCGGCATCTGCGACAAGATCGTGCCGGGCCTGCTGATCGGCGCGCTTCGGTTCGGCCACCTGCCGACCATCCTTGTCCCCGGCGGGCCGATGCCGACCGGCATGGCCAACAAGGAAAAGCAGCGCATCCGCCAGCTCTACGCGGAGGGCAAGGTGGGGCGCGAGGAGCTGCTCGAGGCGGAAAGCGCAAGCTACCACAGCGCCGGCACCTGCACCTTCTACGGCACCGCCAATTCGAACCAGATGATGATGGAAGTGATGGGCCTCCACATGCCCGGCGCCGCCTTCGTCAACCCGGGCACCAAGCTGAGGCAGGAGCTGACCCGCGCCGCCGTCCACCGCCTCGCCGAGATCGGCTGGGCCGGCAACGATTACCGGCCGCTTGGGCGCTGCGTGGACGAGAGGGCGATCGTCAACGCCGCCGTCGGCCTGCTCGCCACTGGGGGGTCCACCAACCACGCCATCCACCTCCCCGCGATCGCCCGCGCCGCCGGCATCGTGATCGATTGGGAGGATCTCGACCGCCTCTCCTCGGCGGTGCCGCTCATCGCGCGCATCTATCCCAACGGCTCGGGCGACGTGAACCACTTCCAGGCGGCAGGCGGCATCGGTTTCACGATCAGCACCCTGCTGGAAAACGGTCTCTTGCACGGCGATGTCATGACCGTGGCCGGCGGCGGCGAAACCCCGCTGGCCAACCACGCCAAGGAGCCGGGGCTGGACGAAGACCGCCTGGTCTTCCGCGACGCCGCCACGGCCTCGCTCGACGAAACCATGCTGCGCCCCGCGTCCAACCCGTTCCAGCCGGACGGCGGCATGCGCCTCGTGTCCGGCAATCTCGGCCGCGCCACCTTCAAGACCAGCGCCGTCGAGCCGTCCCGCTGGACGGTCGAAGCGCCGGCCCGCTTGTTCTCCGACCAGGACGAAGTGCTCACCGCCTTCAAAGTCGGCGAGCTCGACCGTGACGTGGTGGTGGTGGTCCGCTTCCAGGGCCCGCGCGCCAACGGCATGCCCGAGCTTCACAAGCTCACCCCTGCGCTCGGGGTTCTCCAGGACCGCGGCTACCGGGTCGCGCTCGTCACCGACGGCCGCATGTCCGGCGCGTCCGGCAAGGTGCCCGCAGCGATCCACGTCTCGCCGGAGGCGCTGGGCGGCGGCCCGCTTGCTCGCCTGCGTGACGGCGACGTCGTCCGCCTGTCCGCCGACACCGGCGAACTCACCGCCCTGGTCGATGCGGCCGAATGGGAGGCCCGCGACCCGGCTCCCGCGCCTGCCCCCGCGCTCGGCACGGGCCGCGAGCTCTTCGCCTTCTTCCGCCACGGCGCGGACGAGGCCGAAAAGGGCGCTTCGGCGATGCTTGCCGCCATGGAGGAGATTGCGTGACCGAGATCGTGGCCGTCGACATCGGCGGCACCCACGCCCGCTTCGCCCTCGCGCGGATCGAGAACGGCCGAGTCGCGCACCTCGACGAAGAAACCACCCTCAAGACCGCCGAACATGCCAGCCTGCAGATCGCGTGGGAGGAATATGGCCGGCGCCTTGGGCGCCCGCTTCCCCCCGCCGCCGGCATTGCCCTTGCCGGGCCGGTGCAGGGCGAAGTGCTCAAGCTCACCAACAATCCCTGGGTGATCCGCCCCGCCTGGATCCCCAAGAAGCTCGGCGCCGAGCGCTACACGCTGGTCAACGATTTCGGCGCCGTCGCCCACGCGGTGGCGCAGCTCGACGCGGCCCAGTTCACCCACCTCTGCGGCCCGGAGCGCGACCTCCCCGAGGACGGCGTGGTCACGGTTCTCGGCCCCGGCACCGGCCTCGGCGTCGCTCAGCTCCTGCGCCGGGCCGGCCACTACCACGTCATCGAAACCGAAGGCGGCCATATCGACTTCGCGCCGCTCGACGGTCTCGAAGACCGTATCCTCGCCCACCTGCGCACCCATTATCGCCGGGTCTCGATCGAGCGCATCGCCTCGGGCCAAGGCTTGTCCAACATCTACGAAGCCCTCGCCGTGCTTGAGGACCGCCCGCTCGCCTATCGCGACGAAAAGGCACTGTGGCAGGCCGCCATGTCCGGGGAGGACAGCCTTGCCGCCGCCGCCTTCGACCGTTTCTGCCTTACGCTCGGCGCCGCGGCGGGAGACATCGCGCTTGCCCAGGGCGCCGAAGCAGTGGTGATCGCCGGCGGCCTCGGCCAGCGCCTCGCCGCCCATCTCCCCAAGTCCGGCTTCCGCGGACGCTTCATCGCCAAGGGCCGGTTCGAGCGGCGCATGGACGACATGCCGGTCAAGATCATCACCCATCCCCAGCCCGGCCTGTTCGGCGCCGCCGCCGCCTGGGCCGCGCAGCACGGCGGCTAGGCACAAAGCCGCGCTTTACCGCCGCCGTTCCGCGCGCGTAGGATGGC
>DASWMM010000136.1:0-10227 GCA_036399755.1 Allosphingosinicella sp. | reverse complement strand
TCGAGGGTGAGCGAGCCGGGCGTGTAAGTGGTGCCGGCCGGAATGGGATCGGCGATGCGCACGTTGCCGAGGCTGCCGGTGCCGCTCACGTTTGCGGTAAGCGTGTAGGTGATGGTCGCGCCGGGGGCCTGGGTGGTGCCGCCCCAGGGGTCGGACACCTTTGCGCTTTTGCTGAACGCGATGGCGGCCTTGGCGATCTTGTACCAGCCGTCGTCCTCGGCATCGGCGCCGGTTGCGCCGACCACGGCGTTGCCGCCGCCCTGGCCGAGGCCCGCGAAGCTGGTGCCGGGCGCGCCGGTGCCGGTTTTGGCGGCGGCGAGCAGGTCGACCCTGCCGCGCTGCGTGTCGGTGGCGCCGGCGGGAATATTGGACAGAACGAACACGGTGATCGATCCGTCCGCGTCCAGCACCGGATCGTTGGAGCCGGGGACGTAGACCGTGTCGACGCCTGCGTCGTAGGCGTTGTTGCCGTTGCTATCGAGCACGATGGCGGTGACGTTCGGGTCGAAATCGTCGCCGCCGCCGTTCGCGGCGGTGGTGAGGGCGAAGGCTTCGCTGCCGTTGCCGCCGTTGGACACGGTGAAGCGCAGCACCTGGGCGGTTGCGCCCGGCGAGGCGACCACGTCGGAAGGGTCGCCCCAGGCGACGCCCACATCGAGCAGTTCGTCGACCTTCAAGGTGACGGTGTTCGAATCGATGCTTGTTTCCGGGCCGCCGGGCGTCGGCTCGTAGGTGGCCGTCGCGGTGTTCTTGATGTCGGTGCCGGCCGGGGTTCCGGCGGCGAAGGCAGGTGCGGGAAGGGCGGCAATGGCCACGGCCGAGGCCGCGGCGAGCAACGCCGTTTTCTTCCTGTAGCCGAGACAGTCGATATGCTTCATTTGCTCCCCCACGAGCTCTGGTCGAGGGAGCTTATGCGGCGTGGATCGATAAAAATTAGTTAACGCCGTGTTTGCCAATCGGCTTAAGAGCCAAGTTACGGAAAACGGCGAGGTTTATGATGATCAGTGGTGGGGGCAGCGACATTGCGCCGGCGGGCGCCGAGCCGGAGCTCGACCATCTCGAGCCCGAGGAGATCGCCTACCGCCGCGATCGTCTGCTCGCCGCCCTGACCCTGATCGCGGGCGTCGGCCTCACCATTTCCCTGCCCTTCGCGCTTCGGGCCGGCGCCGAATTCTTTCTTCCCGTAACCGCGGCGCTGGTGATCGCCATCGCGCTCGTGCCGGTGCTGGAGTGGCTGGAGCGGCGGCGGATCCCATCGGGGCTGTCCGCCTTTATCTGCGTGCTCCTGTTCCTCACCGCGGCCAACGTGGCGATCGCCGCCATTGTTCTCCCCGCAACCGAGTGGGTTCGGATGATCCCATCAAGGATCGGGCGGATCCGCGAAACGCTGGCACCGCTGCTGGAAGTGTATTCGGACCTGGAAAAGTTCATCAACAACATCGTCGAGGAGTTCGGCCCCGCCGCCGACGCACCGCGTACCGTTGCCCTGGAGACGCCGAATTCCGCGCTCGACATCATCGCCACCTCGGCGCCGTTCGCCGTGATCCAGATGTTCTTCGCGATCCTGGTGATCTTCTTTTTCCTGTCCGGCTGGACGCGGATGCGGAAGCGTACGATCACCGGCCGGGCGAGCTTCGACGGGGCGATGACCACCGCCCGCGCCATCCAGCAGATGGTCGACGCGACCTCCACCTACCTTGGCACCATCACCATGGTGAACGTGGCGATGGGCCTGGTGGTCGCCCTTATCCTCCATTTCCTGAAAATGCCGTCGCCCTTGATGTGGGGCGGCATCGTCGCGGTGTTCAACTACATCCCCTACCTTGGACCGATCGCGTCGGTGCTGCTGCTGGCGTTCGGCGGACTGATGGCGTTCCCCGATCCCTGGCAGGCATTCCTGCCGGCGCTGAGCTTCGCGCTCATCCACGTCCTCGAAGCCAATGTGATCACGCCGACCCTGGTCGGGCGGCGGCTGACCATCAATCCGCTGCTGATCCTGGTCGCCTTGAGCTTCTGGGCCTGGGTGTGGGGAACGACGGGCGCGCTGCTTGCCGTGCCCTTGCTGATCATCACCAAAACGGTGCTCGACGCGGCCGGCAAGCCCGATATCGCCGGCTTCCTGTTCGAGGAAGGAACGCTCACCGGCCACCATCATGAGGAAGCGAACGAGGAACCGCGTGTTTCTCCGCCAAAGGCCTGAGCGTCGCTTGACAGGCTGGGGAGCGTCCCTTAGTTCGCCGCTCCAACGCGGGTGTAGCTCAGTTGGTTAGAGCGCCGGCCTGTCACGCCGGAGGTCGCGGGTTCAAGTCCCGTCACTCGCGCCATTCCTTTGGAATCGAAGCGCAAAAGCCCGCTAAAGGGCCCGCAGGCACCAAGCCTTGCGGGCCCTTTTCGCGTTCAGGAGTGCCGGAAGCTGCCCGTCTCGATCCAGCGCAGCAGCGGCTTGACCGGATAGATCCAGACGATCCCGGCGACGAGGTAATAAGGCACGAACACCAGCCAGTGCAGGCCCTCCATGAAGCCCGCGACCGAGGCGACGATCACCGCCCAGACGGTGATCAGCAGCAGGATCAGAAGCGCGCCGAAAGGCTTGCGCCAGCTCGGCTCCCAGTTCGGCTCGGGTTCGTCTATCTGCATGTGATCCATTCGGCTGGCGTGGCGATGGCGTCGAGCGGCACGTCCCAGGGATCGGGATCGAGCGCATCGCCCCGTATCTGATGTTCCCAGGCAATCCCAATCGTGAACACCCGGCCGCTCTCGCGCAGGTGGGACAAGGCGCGGTCGTAATGGCCCTTGCCGTGGCCGATGCGGCTGCCGTGGCGGTCGGCGGCCACCAGCGGCACCAGCACCGTGTCGGGCGCAAGCGCCTCGGCGGAGGCCGGCGGCTGGAGCACGCCCCAGGGGCTCGGCTCCTCGGCGGGCGCTTCGCGGAAGATCATCCGCGAATCGCGGTGCAGGAACCAGGGGAGGGCGGCTCGCTGCCCTTCGGCGAGCAAATCGAGAACGGGGTAAGGGCTGATCTCATCCTTGAGCGGATGGTAGGCCGCGACGATCCTTGCGGAAAGCAGGTGCGGCAACACGATCCGCGCAAGCTTCGCCTCCAGCTCGGCCCGCAGCCCGGGGGCGAGCGAACGTGCAAAGGCGCGGCGCTCGGCGAGCGCGGCGGCGCGGATCGCGCTCTTGGTGGAAGTGGGTGACGGGACCGCCATGGCCGTTTGCCGGAATATCCTCTGACGCCTGAACGTCAGGTGGGGACCATGTGATCCGGACCAGGGTCCGGGCAGGGACAGCCCCCGAGGATGTCATTATCGCCTCAGGGATGTTCAAGAGCTCGTACCGGGCAGTACCCGTCAGGTTCCTATCTAGTGATTGGCGCCCGCGCTCTCAAGCCTTTCGGCGAGGCTTTCCATGCGCTCGGCCAGCCTTTCGAGCGCTTCGGCGATTGCGGGATCGACTTCGGCGACCGGCGCGGCCTCGCTGGCGGACGCACTTGCCTCGCGCTTCTCCTTGAGTTCATCCGCGAGCAGCAGCGAGGCGAACAGCAATTGCCGGCTTTCGCTGAGCTTGCCGAGCGCGCCGGCGGCGTCCTGCGCCTTTTTGTCGATGATCGCGCCGACTTCGCGCAGATGCTCTTCCTCGCCGTCGCGGCAGGCGATTGCGTAGCGGCGGCCGGCGATTTCGAGGTCGACGCTGGCCATCAGTGCGAATCCTCAAGCTCGAGCAGGCGGTCGATCTGCCGGATCGCGCCCTGCACCTTGCCGCGCAGCGCTTCGTGCGCCTGCCGGAGCTCTTCAAGCTCCGCGCCACCGTCAGGGCAACCGGCGGGCATGCGGCTCGCCGCCGCTTCGATGCGGGCAAGGGCTCTGTCGATCCGGTCGAGCGCCCCGCTTAGTTTCTCCTGCGCCATGGCGGCGATCGCTACCACCTTTCGGCTGCGAATGGAAACCGGGCCGGCACGCGCCGGGGACGAGCCGGTGTTGACGCAAGCGCCTCCAGCTATAAAGGAGCGGGCGAGCGGGGCCGTCGTCTGCGGAGTCCTCCCCGCCGCCCCCAAAGGGGCACTCCGATCAGGGAGCCTTCATGGCCGCCGAACCGAGATTGCTCGCCAACGCCATTCGCGCCCTTGCCATGGATGCGGTGCAGGCCGCTAATTCGGGCCATCCCGGAATGCCGATGGGCATGGCGGATGTCGCCGCGGTGCTGTTCACGGAATATCTTAAGCACGACCCCAGGGATCCCGCCTGGCACGACCGCGACCGCTTCGTGCTGTCGGCCGGCCACGGATCGATGCTGATCTACGCGCTGCTCCACCTCACCGGCTATGAGAAGCCGACCATGGCGGACATCGCCAACTTCCGGCAGATGAACTCGCCCTGCGCGGGGCACCCCGAAAACTTCCTTCTGCCGGGCGTCGAGGCGACCACCGGTCCGCTCGGCCAGGGTTTCGGCATGGCGGTGGGCATGGCGATCGCAGAGCGGCATCTGAACGCGCAGTTCGGCGACGATCTGGTCGATCACCGCACCTGGGCGATCGCCGGGGACGGCTGCCTGATGGAGGGCATCAACCACGAAGCGGCGGGGCTTGCCGGGCATCTCGGCCTTGGGCGGCTTAATGTGTTCTGGGACGACAACCGGATCACCATCGACGGATCGACCGATCTTTCGACCTCCGAGGACATTCCGGCCCGTTACGAAGCCTATGGCTGGCACGTCGTGCGCTGCGACGGTCACGACGCGGCCGACATCCGCCGCGCCATCGACGAGGCGGTTGCCGACCCCCGGCCGTCGCTGATCGCCTGCCGGACGATCATCGGCTGGGGGGCGCCCAACAAGCAGGGCACCTCCGCCACCCACGGCGCCGCCTTGGGCGACGAGGAAGTGGCGGCGGCGCGCAAGCAGCTCGTCTGGGACAGCGAGCCGTTCGACATTCCGGAGCCGATCCTCTCCGCCTGGCGCGAAGCCGGCCGGCGCAGCGAGGGCGGGCACGCCGCCTGGCGCGAGCGGCTGGCGGCGAGCCGGGAGGGCGAGGAACTCGTCCGCCGCATGGAAGGGCGCCTGCCGGAAGGCTTCGGCATCGGCGGCTGGTTCGACAGCCTTGCCGCCAACCCGCAGAAGCTGGCGACCCGCAAGGCGTCCGAGCTGGCGCTGGAGGCGATCAACACCGCTTTGGACGACACCGTCGGCGGTTCGGCGGACCTTACAGGTTCGAACAACACCAAAACAAAGGCGCAGAAGCCTCTCACAAAAAACGATTATTCCGGCCGCTACATTTATTATGGCATCCGCGAGTTCGGGATGTCGGCGGCGATGAACGGCATGGCGCTGCACGGCGGCGTCATCCCCTACGGCGGTACCTTCCTGGTCTTCGCCGATTATGCGCGCCCCGCCATCCGGCTCGCCGCGCTTCAGCAGATCCGGGTCATCTTCGTTATGACCCACGACTCGATCGGCCTCGGCGAAGACGGCCCGACCCACCAGCCGGTAGAGCATCTCACCAGCCTGCGCCTTATCCCCAACCTCGCCGTGTTCCGCCCCGCCGATACGGTGGAGACCGCCGAAGCCTGGATGCTTGCGCTGGAGCGGCGGGATGGCCCGTCGTTGCTCGCATTGAGCCGCCAGAACCTGCCGCAAGTGCGTCTGGAGCGGGGCGAGAACCTTTCCGCGCGCGGCGCCTATCGCCTCCGGGCCGCAACCGCCGCGCGGCGCGTGGTGCTGATCGCCACCGGCTCCGAGGTCGAACTCGCGCTCGCCGCCGCCGACCAACTCGAAGGGCAGGGGATCGGCGCCGACGTCGTCTCCATGCCCTGCTGGTCGCTGTTCGACGCGCAGGATGCCGGCTACCGCGCCGACCTGCTCCCCGCCGACACGCTGCGCGTTTCAGTGGAGGCGGGAACGACGCTGGGGTGGGAACGCTATACGGGCTCAGGCGGGCTCAACATTGGACTCGACCGGTTCGGCGCGTCCGCGCCCGCCGAAGACCTTTTCCGCCGCTTCGGTTTCACCGCCGAAGCGATCGTGCCGCAGATCCTTGCGGCACTAGAATCTCAAGGGAGTTGAACAACATGGCGACGAGAGTTGCGATCAATGGTTTCGGGCGCATCGGCCGCCTGGTGGCACGCGCGATCCTGGAAAATCCGAACAGCGGGCTCGAGTTGGTGGCGATCAACGACCTGGCCGACGCCAAATCCAACGCGCTGCTGTTCAAGCGCGACTCCGTGCACGGCGCCTATCCCGGCGAGGTCCATGCCGAGGGCAACGACCTAATCATCGACGGCAAGCGTATCCTCGTCACCGCCGAGCGCGATCCCGCCAAGCTGCCGCACGGCGCCAACAGCATCGACATCGCCCTGGAATGCACCGGTTTCTTCGCGGATCGTGAGAAGGCGAGCGCGCATCTCACTGCGGGCGCTAGGAAAGTTTTGATCTCCGCGCCTGCCAAAGGCGTCGATTTGACCGTCGTTTACGGCGTCAACCACGAGAAGCTCGAGGCGGGCCACACGGTCGTCTCCAACGCGTCGTGCACCACCAACTGCCTGGCGCCGGTCGCCAAGGTGCTGAACGACCTGGTTGGAATCGAGCGCGGGCTGATGACCACGGTGCACAGCTACACCAACGACCAGAAGATTCTCGACCAGATCCACCCCGACATGCGCCGCGCCCGCGCCGCCGCCATGTCGATGATCCCGACCACCACCGGCGCCGCCCGCGCCGTCGGCGAAGTGATGCCGGAGCTCAAGGGCAAGCTCGACGGCTCCGCCATCCGCGTGCCGACGCCGAATGTCTCGATCGTCGACCTGACCTTCACCCCGGGCCGCGAAACCAGCCTTGAGGAAATCAACGGCGCGTTGCGTGCAGCCTCGGAGAGTGGCCCGCTGAAGGGCATCCTCGCCTATAGCGACGAGCCGCTGGTTTCGATCGATTACAACCACAATCCGGCAAGCTCGACCGTGGACAGCCTCGAGACGGCGGTGCTGGACGGCAAATTGGTGCGCGTGCTGAGCTGGTACGACAACGAATGGGGCTTCTCCAACCGCATGGTCGACACCGCCAGCGCCATGGGGCGGTTGCTCTAGCAAGTTCCTCCCCATCGCCAGATGGGGAGGGGAACCACCCGTAGGGTGGTGGAGGGGTATTTTACTCAGGCATACCCCTCCACCATGCTCCGCATGGTTCCCCTCCCCATGAGGCTTCCGCCCCATGGGGAGGAACAAAGGATCGGATCGAACTAATGACAACCTTCAAAACCCTCGACGATCTCGGCGACATCAGCGGCAAGCGCGTTCTCGTGCGCGTCGACCTGAACGTGCCGATGGAAGACGGCGCGGTCACCGACGACACCCGCATGCGCGCCACCTTGCCGACGGTGACCGAGCTTGCCGACAAGGGCGCGATCGTTCTGCTGCTCTCGCACTTCGGACGGCCGAAGTTCCCGGAGCCCGACTTCTCGCTGTCGCGGGTCACCCGCGCCTATGAAGGGGTGCTTGGGCGCGGCGTTCGCTTCGTCGACTGGGAGGTGGCGGCGGAGAATGTCGCCATGCTTCAGCCGGGCGATGTCGCGATTCTGGAGAATACCCGCTTCTTCGGCGGTGAGGAAAAGAACGATCCGGCGGTGGTGGAACGCTTCGCTGCGCTCGGCGACATCTACGTCAACGATGCTTTCTCGGCGGCCCACCGGGCGCATGCCTCTACAGAGGGTCTGGCACATGTTCTCCCCGCTTATGCGGGACGGGCTATGGAGGCGGAGCTTGTCGCTCTTCAGAAGGCACTCGGTGAGCCGGAGCGGCCGGTGGCGGCGGTGGTCGGCGGCGCCAAGGTGTCGTCGAAGTTGGAGGTGCTTCGCCACCTCGTCGCCAAGGTCGATCACCTGATCATCGGCGGCGGCATGGCCAACACCTTTCTTGCCGCCCGCGGCGTGGATGTCGGGAAATCGCTGTGCGAGCACGATCTTACCCCCATTGCGCTCGAAATCCTCGATGCGGCGGAGCGGGCGAACTGCATCGTGCATTTGCCCTACGATGTGGTGGTCTCGAAGGAGTTCGCCGCCAATCCGCCGAGCCTCAGGACCTGCAACGTCCACGAAGTCGCGGCCGACGAGATGATCCTCGACATCGGCCCGGCCGCCGTCGAGGCGCTCGCCGACGCGCTCAAGAATTGCCGCACCCTGGTGTGGAACGGCCCGCTCGGCGCCTTCGAGACCCCGCCCTTCGACGCGGCTACCGTGCAGCTCGCCCAGATCGCGGCGGCGCTGACGCAGAGCGGCAGCCTCGTCTCAGTCGCGGGCGGCGGGGACACGGTGGCGGCGCTCAACCATGCCGGCGCCGCGGCCGATTTCACCTTCGTTTCCACCGCCGGCGGGGCCTTCCTGGAATGGATGGAAGGCAAGGACCTGCCCGGTGTCGAAGCGCTCAAGAAATAACCAAAACAAAAAGTTAGAGGACGCAGTGATGATGGATTCTGAGATGCTCTCCAAGGTTGCGACTGGGGATGGCTTTATCGCCGCGCTTGACCAGAGCGGCGGCTCCACTCCCAAGGCGCTCAAGGGCTATGGGGTCGAGGAGGGCGCCTGGGCGGGCGAAGAGGATATGTTTCTCCTGATCCACGACATGCGCTCGCGGATCATCACTTCGCCCGCCTTCACCGGCGACAAGGTAATCGGCGCGATCCTGTTCGAGCGGACCATGGATGGTTACATCGACGGGCAGCCGGTGCCCGAGGTGCTTAAGGCGCGCGGCGTCGTGCCCTTCATCAAGATCGACAAGGGCTTGGAAGCCGAGGCGAACGGCGTGCAGCTGATGAAGCCGATGCCGGAACTCAATACCCTCCTCAACCGCGCCAGGGGCCTTGGCGTGTTCGGCACCAAGGAGCGCTCGGTGATCAACCTCGCCAACCGCGAGGGTATTGCCGCGGTCGTCCGCCAGCAGTTCGAGGTTGCCGAGCAGGTGCTCGCCGCCGGGCTGATGCCGATGATCGAGCCCGAAGTGAACATCAAGAGCAGCGAGCGCGCGGACGCCGACCGCATCCTGCTTGAGGAGCTAGAGAAGGCGCTCGACGCGCTTCCGGAGGGCAAAAAGGTGATGCTGAAGCTCAGCATCCCGGCCGAAGCGGGCCTGTTCGATCCGCTCGTCGCGCACCCAAAGGTGCTGCGCGTGGTTGCGCTTTCGGGCGGGTTCAGCCGGCCCGAAGCCTGCGCCGAGCTCGCCAAGAACAAGGGCATGATCGCCAGCTTCAGCCGCGCGCTCCTCGAAGACCTGCGCCACCAGATGAGCGGCGACGAGTTCGACGCGGCGCTCGGCGGGGCAATCGACGAAATCCACCGCGCTTCGACCCAGAAAGTCGCGGCGTAAGCATCCGCCGCTTCCTCGCCCGCCAGTTCGCAAGGCCGTCGGGGCCGATCGGGCGTTTCCTGATCGGCCCCTGGCTCGACCGGATCAGCGGCGCGATGAACCGGCTGGCTTTGGAGCGCCTCGATCTTCAGCGCGGCGAACGCTTTCTCGAAGTCGGCTTCGGCGGCGGTGCGCTGCTCCGCGCTGCCCGTAAGCAGGGCGCGATCGTCTCGGGCGTCGATGTTTCCGAAGCCATGGTGAAGCGCGCGCACGGCCTCGATGTGCACCTCGCCAGCGCCGGGGCGCTGCCGTTCGGCGCCGCAGAGTTCCACAAAGCCGCGAGCCTCAACAGCCTGTATTTCTGGCCTGATCCAAGGGCCTCGCTGGCGGAGCTTGCACGGGTCGTGAAGCCGGGTGGAAAGCTCCTCCTCGCGTTCGAACCCCCGGAGGAGCTGCGCAAATGGCCGGGCCACCGCCACGGCCTTTGCCTGTTCGAAGTGGAGGAGGTTCGGGCGCTGATGCAGGCGGTGGGCTTCGGCGCGATCGAGGAGACCTGGGGCACGGGCCGCAAGCCGGACCGCTTTTGCTGCTTGAGCGGAACGCGCATCGGTGCGAACGGCTAAGCGCTATGCAAGACGAACTCGACCCCAGCTTCGCCGACATGTTCGAACCGGGCCGCCGCCCGGCCTGTCAGCTTTATTTGGTTTCCCCGCTCGAAGTGGGCGGCGATTTCCCCGAGCGCCTCGAAGAAGCACTCTCCGCCGGCCCCGTCGCGGCCTTCCAGTTCCGCGTGAAGGGTGTCGACCAGCACGAGGCCGCGCGCCTTGCCGCGCCCCTGCTCGACATCTGCCGCGCTCACGATGTCGCCTTCATCGTCAACGACGACATGGGCCTCGCCAAGCGC
>DASWMM010000135.1:0-7662 GCA_036399755.1 Allosphingosinicella sp. | reverse complement strand
AAGTCCGACTTCCTCGCTGCGCTCGGCACGAAGGAGACGCTGTTCGTCGCCGACCTCTACGGCGGCTCGCAGCCCGAATACCGGGTCCGCGTCCGCGTGATTAACGAGCTCGCCTGGCACAACCTCTTCATCCGCACGCTTCTGGTCCGCCCCGAAGCCAGCGACCTGCCCGGCTTCGACCCCGAATTCACCATCATCGACCTGCCCAGCTTCCGCGCCGATCCCGCCCGCCACGGCTGCCGCGGCGAGACCATGATCGCCGTCAACCTGACCGAAAAGATGATCCTGATCGGCGGCACCGCCTATGCCGGCGAAATGAAGAAGTCGGTGTTCGGCGTGTTGAACTACATCCTCCCCGCCGAGGGCGTGATGCCGATGCATTGCTCGGCCAACATGGGAGCGGACGGCGACACCGCCGTGTTCTTCGGCCTGTCCGGCACCGGCAAGACGACGCTTTCCGCCGACCCGAGCCGCACCCTGATCGGCGACGACGAGCATGGCTGGTCGGACACCGCGGTCTTCAACTTCGAAGGCGGCTGCTACGCCAAGATGATTCGCCTTTCCGCCGAGGCGGAGCCCGAGATCCACGCCACCACCCGCCGCTTCGGAACGGTGCTCGAGAACGTGGTCTGCGATCCCGTCACCCGCGAGCTCGACCTCGACGACAACAGCCTCGCCGAAAACAGCCGCGGCGCCTATCCGATCGACTTCATCCCCAATTGCTCCGAGCAGAATATGGGGCCGGTGCCGCAGAACATCGTGATGCTCACCGCCGACGCGTTCGGCGTTCTCCCGCCGATCGCGCGCATGACGCCGGACCAGGCGATGTACCATTTCCTCAGCGGCTACACCGCCAAGGTGGCGGGCACCGAGGTCGGCGTCACCGAGCCGGAAGCGACCTTTTCAACCTGCTTCGGCGCCCCCTTCATGCCGCGCCACCCGAGCGTCTACGGCAACCTCCTTAAGGAGCGGATCGCCAAGGGCGGGGTGAAGTGCTGGCTGGTCAACACCGGCTGGACCGGCGGCAAATACGGCGTCGGCAAGCGCATGCCGATCAAGGCCACGCGCGCCCTGCTCAACGCCGCGCTCGACGGCTCGCTGAACGAAGCCGAATTCCGCACGGACGAGAATTTCGGCTTCGAAGTCCCCGTTTCCGTGCCCGGTGTCGACACCGCGATCCTCAACCCGCGCGGCACCTGGGCCGACAAGGACGCCTATGACGCGATGGCGGCCAAACTGGTGAACCTCTTCATCACCAACTTCGCCAAGTTCGAAGACCATGTCGACCAGGGCGTCCGCGAAGCGGCGCCGACGGCGGCCTGAGGGACGTTCCCGAGCGCCTCTGCCTCGCCGCCGGCGCCGCACTCGCGGCGCTCGGCATCGTGCTGGGCGCCTTTGCCGCGCACGCCCTGAAGACGCGGTTCGGGCCGGTCGAGCTCGGCTGGTGGGAAACCGGCGTGCGCTACCAGATGTGGTCCGCGGTCGGGCTCGTCGCGCTTGCGGCGGTGCCGGGGATGCGGCGCGCCGGCGTGCTGGTGTTTGCCGGCACGTGCGTGTTTTCGGGGAGCCTGTACCTGATGGCGCTTACCGGCGTGCGCTGGCTCGGCGCGGTTACGCCGGTCGGCGGACTGGTGATGATCGCCGGGTGGGGGCTGGTTGCCTGGCGGGCGATGCGGGCACGTTGACGCCCCTGCGTATTAGGCGCATAATACACCTGCAACTCAGGAGGTGACCATGTTCGAGGATCCGGTGGCGAAAAAGACGGCGGTGGGTGCGGCGATCGGCGCGGTGGTCGCAATCCCGCTGCCCATTGTGGGGCCGTTCATTGGGGCGGTTGTTGGTGGGGCAGTGGGGTATTTTTCGGCCAAGAAGCGGCAATAAACCCGCGAAACGAGAAAAAGGCGGCCCCGGATCAAGTCCGGGGTGACGTGGCTGCGGCGCGTTAGGTGCGGTTGCCGTCCGTCCCGTTGCCGTCGCCGCGGTTGCGGGTGACGTCCACGTCGACGTCGATGTCGCCGACTTCGTTTTTCACGGCGCGGCCGGCGGTGGCCGCGACGTTGGCGATACCGGAGCCGACATCGCGGGCGGTGCGGGCGGCGGCTTCGGCGCCTTCCTCGATGCGCTGCTCGTTATACTCGACCCGGACCGTGTCGTTGCCGGTGTCGTTGTCGACATTGCAGGCGCCGAGCGCGAGCAGGGGAAGGGCGATGAGCATGCGCATAAGTGGAAACTCCTTTTCCCGCTCAGCCTAGGGCGGCGGCGCGGCGCCGTCAAAGCGCCCGCACCCGCGGCGGCGCTTGCTCCTTTTCGAAGAGTTCGGTCAGTGCCCAGACCATGGCGTCGGCGCGGTCGGGGGAGCCGGGGCCCTGGTAGCCGGTCCAGGTGAGGGCGCAGAGCTGGTCCTCCAACTCCGGGAAATGGCCGGCGAGGCGGGCTCGGCCGGTTTCGAAGCGCAGCGCGATCGGTTCGGCGCGCACCGCCTTGCTCTTGGTTGCCGCGACGAGTTTCACCGGCAAGTCCGCGTCGATGCCGCGCAGCACCGCCGCGATCATCTCGCCGCCCTGGTTCTTTTCGGCGACGATCCGGTCGACGCCGTAGAGCTGGGCCGCTTCGGCGACCCGGCGGGCCCAGCCTTCGGGGGAAAGGCCGTGGGCGGTGAGGTCGGCCAGCACCCAGGCGGTGCCTTCCCG
Source organism: Allosphingosinicella sp. (assembly GCA_036399755.1). Taxonomy (GTDB): domain Bacteria; phylum Pseudomonadota; class Alphaproteobacteria; order Sphingomonadales; family Sphingomonadaceae; genus Allosphingosinicella. The sequence continues at coordinate 4,972 of DASWMM010000135.1, read as the reverse complement.
GTCTTTGGCGCAAACCACGATGCCGCAGGAGTCGCCGCCGGTGGAGGCGGGGGGATCGAGGCCGAGGATGATTCGGTGGTAGGCGTTCCTCCCCATCGGCAGATGGGGAGGGGAAACAGCGAAGCTGGTGGAGGGGTAGCGGCCGTGGCTTTCGAGGGGGTTCGCTTTGTCCTCGGCAGATACCCCTCCACCACCCTTCGGGTGGTTCCCCTCCCCATGCTGCGCATGGGGAGGAACTAAGGCGCGCGCTGTTTCCAGCAGTTCCCTCGTCCACAGCGCATTCTCGAAATCCTCCAGCAGTTCGCCGAGCAGTTCCTGCCGCGCCAGGCGGGTGCCGGCATATTGTTCGCGCATGGCGGCGATGAAGTCCTTGGGCAAATGCGGGTTTTCCTCGGTGCGGCCGCGGGTCACCGCGCAGCCGGGCAAAGCGAGGATGCGCTTGAGGAGCGGCACCGGCCTTGGCGTCGTGGTGAGGATCGCGCGGGGGCGTGTCCCAAGGCGCAGGCCCATGACGAGGTTGTTCCAGGCGTCTTCCAGGCAGCGCCACTTGGCGAATTCGTCGCACCAGGCGAAATGATGCTGCGGCCCGCGCAGCTTTTCGGGGCGCTCGGCGGAAAAGGCAAAGGCCTGCGCGCCGGAGGGGAAAAGCAGCAGGCCGCGGCTTGGCGTCCACTGCGGGGCCTCATGGCCGCGGGCGGTGGCACGGAGGCCGCTTTCGCCGTGGATCATGACCCGCTCGACCTCGTCCATCGTCGCCGCCACCAGGGCGATCCGGGCGGTGCGGTCTTCGCGGGCGCGGGCCCAGATCCATTCGGCGCCCGCCCGGGTCTTGCCGAAGCCGCGTCCGGCGACGATCGCCCAATAGCGCCACAAGTCGTCCGGCTCGAGCTGGCCGCCATGGGCCTGCCACCACCATTCCTGCGCAATCGCCCGAACCATTACTGCGGAAAAGCTGCTCAGCACGAAACGGCAGCGTTCGGCGCTGAGCTCGCGCAGGATGTGGAGGATTTCAAGGCATTCGGCGCGGCTGAGCGTCTTCGCGTCCGGGCGGATGAGCGATTTGAACTCGATCGGGGGAAAGAGCGGGTTCATTCGTGTTCCTCCGGGGGCGGAAGGGAAGGACGGGCGTCGCGAAGCCCCAGAGCGCGCAGGCGCTTGTCGAGGGCGATCATGGCGTCTTCGAACGTCCATTGCTGGCTTGCTATGGGGGTGCGCGGGCGCGGGCCGATGCCGCCGCCCTTGCGATCCCAGCGGGCAAGGAGCTTCATTACCCGTTCGAATTCCTGCGCCATCTCACCCGTCGGCTGCAGGTTCTCGCTGAAGCGGCGCTGGGCGGCGAGACGCTGGCGGACGGCTTCGGCTTCCAGGACGACATAGGCCTGGGACAACGCTTCATCCCAGGCGGCGGCGAATTCGGGCGTTTTGCGGTAATGAATTCGGACGGCCTCGTAGGTGACGCCGGCGACCGCGGCGGCCTCGCCGGCGTCGGCGGTGCCGGCGAAGTGATCGAGAAAGGCCTGCTGGCGCGCTTCGGTGAAGCGCAGCCAGGGCATTCGGCGGCGCTGAAGCAGGCGATTGCCTTGCGGTGCGATCCGAACGGGGGCGCCGGGGCCGGGCCGGGCGAGAGCGGCGATGCGCGCTTCGGCAGCCTTGAGATCGGTGATCCAGAGCCAGGCGCGCAGGAACAAGCCGTCCCGTTTTCGGGCGTTGTAGAAGCTGTTGAGGTTGAAGCCCGCCAATCTGGCGGCATCCTTTCGGCTGCTGCCGGCGGCGAGCGCGTCGAGGAAAAGGTGTTTTTCCTTTTCGCCGATCAGGGGTCGGGGGGCGCCGGGCGGGTTGCCGGGTGCCGCGGGCTGCGAATCGGGTTCCTGTTCCATCTGCGAGTTTAGAACACACAGAGAACAATGTAGGAAAATGGTTTTTGCACCGTGGCAAACCGCCGCTCGATTGTCCGCTTCCGACCCATGGCGGACGCTGGCGTGTGCGTTCGCACCCGACAAAAACGTTCGGGAGCCATTGCCGTCGCGCACCATAGGTGTATTGGTCATCTAAGACGGTGACGAAGGAATGAGAGATGCACGTATACGTTTTCAGCGACGGTGAACTTTTCGCGCTGGTGGGGCTAACCGCATTGATAGCAGGGTTCCTCGCCCGGTCCTGGACCATGCGCCAAATGCGAAGAGCGGTTCGGCTGAACCAGCATAGCTCGATCAGCCAGCTGGAACCGATCCAGGACGAAAATCGTGCGTTGCGAGCGCTGGTCGAACGGCAGGAAAGCCGCATCCGCTCCCTTGAGACAATCGCGACGGACCCTGCCGAGCGGACCGCCCGCGAAATCGAGATGCTACGTCACGCCTGAACGGTGAAGGCGGAGGATCGCGCTGCCTCGCCGAACGGCCAAGTTCCTCCCCACGAGCTTCGCTCGCAGGGAGGGATTTGGACGCTGCTGTCCGAAAACGGGGGTGACAGGCGCGCGGGGGATTGGCAAAGGCGGGGCAGGAGACAGGTCGCATGGCAATTTACCATATCGAGCTTCGAACCGCGAACCGGGTGTGGGAAACGGTGAATGTCGAGCGTGACAGCCTGCTGGCGCTGCGCATCGAGATGGCGCGCTTCGTCGGCCAGCTCCTGAAAGACCATGCCGAAGAAATCTGGGCGGACCGCGACTGGCGCGTGGACGTAACCGACGCGACCGGGCTGATCCTCTACGTCATGCACCTGTCGGCAACCGACACCGCCGCGACCATGCCGCGCTAGGGCGCTGCGCGGCCTTCAAGCCTTGGTCCGATCCGCGGAGCCGATGCCGGGCCGGACCGTGCCAGCCGTTGAACGTCCGTTCGGGGGGAAGCGGACGGCAGGCCGATTGTCCGCGATGGGTGGAAAGCGGACATTGATGGGGGCTGTTGATTTTGCGATGCGGAGACATGATCGATCAGCTTTTTAAGTTTCTGGCGGACGGGGTCGTGGAACGCGCGTCAGGCTACCGACCGGGAGCCCGGCATCCTCTCATGTTTTATGCGGCTGAACGCTCCCTTGAAGCCGCGCAACAACGAGCAAGTGACTTTGGCGGCAAAAAAGGCTGGGCCCACATCGAGTTCAAACGAGGAAAGGAAATCAGCCGCGACACTCAGTTAATCGCCGACGAGACACTGAAGTCCGCCGCAGAGAAGGCTTTACAGAGCGGGGTAGCGCTTGTGGTTTATTCGGTCGAGATACCGGCAGACGGGTGACCACGGACCGATCCCGTAGAGCGCGTACGCGGCCGAGCAGGCGAGCGCCACGAAGGTGAGCGACGAGGCGGGCTGGGAGAAAGCAAAAGCGTTGAGCGCGGTCAGCAGAACCGCTCCGATCCAGAGCGGGATCGAACGGCGCATCACGGTGAGGTTCGGTTCGCGCATGGTGGTTTTCTCGCTTTGGGAGGAGGGCCTTGTGTCACGGCTGCGCGCCCCCGGCAATGGCGGGAGCCGGGGCGGGGCGGGCGGGGCCGAGAGGCGGGGGCGGGGCGGGGGCGGGCGTCCGCAAGGGGTGGAAAGCGGACGTCGCAGTGGATAGGCTTCAACCGTTAGGGGAGAGCGCATGCGCAGGTTTGCCGCACTGATTGGACTGGCCCTGGTAGTAAGCGGCGCACCGTCCCCGGCGCAGGCGCCGCCGGCCGCGGCGGCGGCGGATCCGGAGCTCACCAAAGTCTATGAGGACGCGTTCCGCACCGCCTTTCGCGACAAGTTCATCAGCCAGTGCGTGGCAACGGCCGTAAAGCCGAGGGCCGCCGGATTCGACGTTACACCTACCTGCACGTGCGGCGCCGACAGGCTTCTGGCGTCGAACACCGTTGATCAGCTTAGCCGGATGGATCGTTCGGATCCGGTGATCCACGCCGCCGTGAAGCAGTGCGCCGCGACCAATCCGCCGGTGAAGGGGTAGGAACGGGAGATCGGCGGCCGCCTGGTTTGTCCGCCATCCGCCACGTTATGCGCATGCTGAAGATGCCGCGCGGTACTTACCGCTTCTTCTTGGCCCGGTAGTCGGGAGTGGGCGGGCCCGAGATCAGGGTGCCGGCGCCGCCGCCCTCCACCGCCTGAAGCTGCGCGTTGAGCGCGGCGACCCCTTCGCGGGCGGCGCCGATCCTCGGGCCGGCGCCGGCGACGCTGGCCGAGAAGCTTTGCACGCCGGGCCGGGCGGCGGCGAGGCGGGCGTTGGCCGCGGCGATCGCCTTGCGGGTGTCGGCGAGCGAGACCTTGAGGTCCCGGCTGGCGGCGCGGCTGCGCGCGTCGAGGTTGCGGCGCAGGGTTCGGGCCTGCGCGGCCATCGCGGTGGCGGAGGCGGCGCTGTCGCGAAGGCTCTGGCGGGCGGGGGCGATGCGGGCGCCGGTTGCCGGTGCAAGGGCGGCGGCCTCAGCGCTTGCCGCTTCCATGCGGCGCAGCTTGGCGGTGAGCAGGCGCTGCTGCTCGGGCGAAGTGGCGGCAAGCAGCCGGTCGGTGGCGAACGCGATCGATTCCACCATCGGCGTCGGGTCGTTGGCCAGCGCGCCGAGCCCGCCTGCGTCCAGCGGAATAAGCGGCGCGTCCTCCCCGTTGCGGGCAAGAAGCGGGCGGGCGGAGCGGTTCTGCCGCTCAAGGCTGAGCAGGGCGGTGCCGAAGAGCAGGTCGCCGCTCAGGCGGGCGACGGTGCCTTCGGTGATGGCGAGATTGTCGTCGGTGACGTCGATCCGGACGCGGACGCCGCCGGGGTGAGCGCGGTCGAGCGCAACCGAGCTTACCCGGCCGACCGGCACGCCGGAAAAGGTGACGGGCGAACCGACCAGGAGGCCGGAGACGGATTGGGTCATGACGATGTCGAACGGCCGCCCGCTGCTGCGCCGGTTGGCGGTGAGCCACAAGGTGAACGCCAGGATCGCCGCGATCACGAGCGCAACGACCAGGCTGACCAGGATTTTGTTCGAGCGGGTTTCCACTGGGTCCGTGGTTAGCGGGTG